>WFYH01000218.1 GCA_015490215.1 Aquificaceae bacterium | reverse complement strand
TCACAATTTAAGTATAGCCCGAGTTGCAACGGTAGCTTTAGGGAAGGGAATACCAGTAGGTCGCCATAAGGTTAAAATAGCAGGGATGCTCAGGCTAGCTCTTCCCAAAGGTAGGCTCTTTAAGGAATCAGTAGATCTTCTCTTTTCCAAAGGACTGATTCCCGAAAAGGTGGAGGAAGGCAGAAAGCTTACCCTAACCGTAGGCGATCTGACCTTGCTATTGGTAAAGCCCTTTGACGTTCCCGTATACGTGGAGAACGGGGTTGCAGACTTGGGGATATGCGGTTATGACGTTTTTTTGGAAAGGAAGCCAGAAGTTTACAAGATGATTGATCTCGGGATAGGGGTCTGCAGGATATCGGTTGCGGGCAAGCCCGAAAACAGGGAGAGGTATCTTTCCAGCTCTTCCGTCAGGGTGGCTACCAAATACAGGCGTATAGCGGAGGACTTTTTCATGAGAAAGGGGGTAAAGGTGCAGATAATAACCCTCAGCGGGTCGGTGGAGTTGGCACCCCTGATAGGGCTTTCGGACTTCATAGTGGACCTCGTTCAAACGGGAAGAACCTTAAAGGAAAACGGTCTTGTGGAAATTGAAGAGATTGCAAGGTCAAGTGCTTGGCTTATATGCAACAGGGCGAGCTTTAGGAATAAAAGCTCCCAAATCAGGGAGGTGGTTGAAGCCCTCCTTTAGCCAAGCTTACGAACTCTTTAAATAGATAGTAAGAATCGTGGGGACCGGGTGAGTCCTCGGGATGATACTGAACTGCAAAGACGGGCAGGTGTTTGTGCCTTATACCCTCAACGGTGTTGTCAAGGAGGTTGATGTGGGTTACCTCCACCTCTTCGGGTAAAGTGTCCGGGTCTATGGCGAAGTTGTGGTTTTGGGCGGTTATCTCTATCCTGCCCGTTCTCAGATCCTTTACGGGGTGGTTACCCCCGTGGTGTCCAAACTTAAGTTTGTAGGTTTTCCCGCCCAAGGCGAGACCTATAATCTGGCACCCCAAACATATACCGAATATGGGTTTTTTACCGAGCCAGTTCCTCACCAACCTGATACCCTCAACCACCCGTTCAGGATCTCCGGGACCGTTGGACAGGAATATGGCATCCGGGTTTTCTTTTCTGACAAACTCGTCCGCTTCTTTGGGAGGAACCACAACCACCTTTGCCCCTTCGGAAGTGAACCTCCTGAGGATGTTAAACTTTATACCGAAGTCTACCACCGCTATGAGGGGTCTTGTATTCTCTGAGGTTCCGTAACCCTTCAGGAGATCCCAGTCCGTCTGGGACCAAGGGTAAGCACTTTCGGTGGCTACTTCGCTCACGAGGTCCTGCTCCGATATATCGGGCACCTCCCTTGCCTTCCTCACCGCCTCCTTCGGGTCAAGGGTGGTGGTTGAGATGATGCCCCTTACAACCCCCTTTTCCCTTATCCTCTTCACCAGCGCCCTCGTGTCTATACCCTCTATGCCGATAACCCCGTTCTCTTTCAGATACTCGTGGAGGGAGAGCTTTGCCCTCCAGTTGGAGTAAAAAGAGAAGGCTTCCTTTACCACAAAGCCGTTTACCTGAACCTTTTTTGACTCTATGTCCTCGGGGTTTATCCCGTAGTTCCCTATCTGGGTGTAGGTCATCACAACTATCTGACCCCTGTAGGAGGGATCGGTCAGGATCTCCTGATAGCCCGTCATGGAGGTGTTGAAGATAAGCTCACCTTGGGTTTCCCCTTCCGCCCCGAAGGAGTAACCGTAAAAGTATGTCCCGTCCTCAAGGGCGAGGATAGCCCTCTTTTTGGACATCTCAGCTTACCTTAGCCCCTTCCTCTATGTCCCTGTCGGGAACTATCAGGGAGAGCTTATCTTCCGAGGTCAGGGCGAGGACCATCCCCTGAGACTCAATCCCGAATATCTTGCGGGGTTTCAGGTTTGCAAGCATAAGTATCTTTTTGCCCACAAGCTCCTCGGGGGAATAGTGCTTGGCTATACCAGCCACAACCGTCCTCTCTTCATCTCCCAAGGAGAGGGTGAGCTTTATGAGCTTTTCCGATCCCTCAACCCGCTCTGCGGAGAGAACCTTGGCAAGCCTTATGTCCAACTTTGCAAAATCCTCTATGCTTATCTGCTCCATGGCTATGTTGATTATATACCGATGAAGCTCTTTAGAAAACTCGGCTACGGCTTCTTTGATTTTTCGGAGACTGTCCTCGGGGCTTTGGTCTTCTCCGTTTCCTTTCCCCTCTACATAACCGAGCACATAGACGTTAAGGTTTTTTCCTTCCTCTACGGGGCTTCCTTTTTTCTCTCCTTTCTGGTAGCCCTTGCCCTCGGCAGGTTTGCGGACGAAAGATCCCTCAGAAAACCCTTTTTTGGTTTCTTCGGGCTTTCCACCTCTTTTGTATGTTCCCTCATAGGTCTCTCTCTGTCTTTACCTACTTTAGCCCTCGGTCTGTTTTTGATCCTTGCCCTCTTGCACCAGCAGACGATGGTCTTTTACAACTCCCTGCTTATGGGTTTTGAGGAAAGGGGCTTTACCTCGGGTTTGGGGGTAGCCCTCGGTTACGTGGGATCCGCCATGGCCTTGCTCCTCTTTGCGGATGCACTTGAGGGAGCGCAGGTATACCTCTTCAGCGGAACGGTCCTTTTCCTCGGAACCCTTATCACCTCTCTGGCGGTGGAAAATCCAAAGGATAGGGGACGGGTTGACCTGAAACTCCTTTTCAAGGATAGAACTTTCCTCGTTTTACTTCTTTCCATCCTGACTGTGACGGAGGTGGCGAACACGATGGTAGCCATGATGGGGGTGTATCTGAGGGAGGTTTACAACCTCGGAAAGGAGGAGATATACAGGATCATAGGGCTGTCCGCCTTGGGGGGTGTGGCCGGCGGTGTGCTTTGGGGCTGGATGTCAGACAGGTTCTCTGCGGGCAGGATCTTTCCGCTCGGCTTTGCCCTGTGGACGTCGTTTCTTGTTGCTTTGCCGGTGGTTCCGAGGGACCTTCTGCTTCCCTTGGGGTTTGTGGCGGGACTTTCCTTGTCACACCTTTGGACGGTGGGCAGACTCCTTATACTGGAGAAGTTCCCCCTCTCTCAGGCGTCAACGAGGTTTGCCTTTCTGTCTTTGACGGAAAGGATAGCCTCCACCACAGGGCTTACCCTGTGGTCTTTCCTGCTCTTTGTTACTTCGGACAATATGAAGCTTTCAGCTTTGCTAATGGCTTTCCTGCCCCTGTGCGGAGCAGTCCTCTACAGATGGGCGAATTCTCGGGCTCGCTCGGGTTAAAATAAGACCCATGTCTGCGATAGTTGATATAAGGGCAAGAGAGGTTCTGGACTCAAGGGGTAACCCCACGGTAGAGGCGGAGGTTCTTTTAGAGAGCGGAGCCTTCGGAAGGGCTATGGTCCCCAGCGGTGCCTCAACCGGTGAGAGGGAAGCCTTGGAACTCAGGGACGGTGATCCCGAAAGGTTCCTCGGTAAGGGTGTCCTCAAGGCGGTGGACAACGTAAACGGTGAGATAGCCAAAGCCCTGCGGGGTTTGGAAGCCCTCAACCAGCGGGAGATAGACAAAACCCTAATAGAGCTTGACGGAACACCCAACAAGAGCAGGCTCGGAGCCAACGCCATCCTTGCGGTCAGCCTTGCGGTGGCAAAGGCGGGAGCTTCGGAGGTGGGTGTTCCCCTGTATGAATACTTAGGAGGCAAGTTTGCCTGCAGGCTTCCGGTTCCCCTGATGAACGTAATAAACGGAGGCGTCCATGCGGACAACCCCCTTGACCTTCAGGAATTCATGATAGTTCCCGTCTGCGGGGGGTCCTTCAGGGAAGCCCTGAGGGCTGGAGTTGAAGTCTTCCACACCCTGAAAAAGGTTCTGAAAGAAAAGGGTTTTTCCACCAACGTAGGCGATGAGGGGGGATTTGCCCCGGCACTTTCCTCCAGTGAAGAAGCACTTGACACCCTGATGACGGCAATAGAGAAGGCGGGCTACAAACCCGGTGAGGACGTATTCCTTGCCCTTGATTGTGCTTCTTCGGAGTTTTACGAGGATGGTATCTACTCCTTTGAGGGTAAAAAGCTCTCCTACGAGGAGATGATAAAGTTCTATGAAGCTTTACTGAACAAATACCCCATAGTTTCCATAGAGGACCCCCTTTCGGAAAACGACTGGGAGGGGTGGAAGGCTCTGACCCGTGCCCTCGGGGGCAAGGTTCAGCTGGTGGGGGACGACCTCTTTACCACCAACCCTAAGGTTCTGAGGGAGGGGATTGAAAAGGGTGTAGCCAACTCTATTCTGATAAAGCTGAACCAGATAGGGACCCTTTCGGAAACCCTTGACACCATAATGCTCGCCAAGGAAAAGGGTTACACCACCGTGATATCCCACAGATCGGGGGAAACGGAAGACACTTTCATATCCCACCTTGCGGTAGCTACCAATGCAGGTCAGATAAAGACTGGGTCCGCCTCAAGATCTGACAGGATAGCCAAATACAACGAGCTTTTAAGGATAGAGGAAGAACTCGGTTATGGAGCGGTCTTCTGGGGCAAGGAAGAGTTCGGAAGATTACCGTCTGATTAAATTTTTGGCGGTGGGCTTTTTCCTCGTTGCCCTCCTTAATACCATTTCCAACCTGTTTCTGTCGGATCTGAACGTCTTTAAGGTGGTGCGCCTAAAGAGGGCTTCCGACAAGCTCTCGGAGCTTATAGAGAGGGAAAAGGGTGAAAACCTGAGGCTGAAAGCCCTCTACTCCCGCATAAAGAAGAACCCCAAATACTACAAGGAGAAGTTCATAAGGGAGTATCTCTTGCGCTTTAAGGAAGGGGAAAAGGTGGTGCCCCTTCCCAAGGAGCTGTGGTATAAGTGATTAGTATGCTCTGGAAAAAGTCCCTGACCGAGATAGTGGGTCTCCTGAAGAAGGGAGAGGTAACACCCGCAGAGGTGTTTGAGTCCTTCGCCCAGAGGTTTTCCGAAACCGAGGAAAAGGTAAAAGCCTACATAACCCCCACCTACGAGGAGGCATTAGAAGAAGCCAAAAAGAAAGATTTCTGCCTCCCTATAGCCATAAAGGACAACATACTTGTGAAGGGTCAGAGGACAACCTGCGCATCCAAGATCCTTGAAAACTTCGTAGCCCCCTACGACGCCACCGTGGTGGAAAAGCTCAAAAAGGCTAACTTCCTGTCGGTGGGCAAGACCAACATGGACGAGTTCGCTATGGGATCCTCCACCGAATACTCCGCCTTCTTTCCCACCAGAAACCCGTGGGATCTGGAGAGGGTCCCGGGCGGTTCATCGGGAGGGTCAGCGGTGGCGGTGGCTGTGCAAAGTGCCCCCGTAGCCTTGGGGTCCGATACGGGAGGCTCCATAAGACAGCCGGCAAGCTTCTGCGGAGTTATAGGGATAAAGCCCACCTACGGCAGGGTTTCAAGATACGGTCTTGTGGCTTTTGCTTCCTCTTTGGACCAGATAGGGGTCTTCGGAAGGCGAACCGAAGATGTAGCTTACGTTCTTGAGGTAATAAGCGGGCACGACCCGAGGGACTCTACCAGTGCTCCAAAGGAGGTTCCCAAGTTCACCGAGGAGATAAAAAAGGATGTGAAGGGACTGAAAGTAGGCGTGCCAAAGGAGTTCTTTGAGTTTGACCTCCAAGAGGAGGTAAAAAGGTCCTTTGACAGCTTCCTGAAAGAGCTTGAAAGCCTCGGCTGTGAGGTAAGGGAAATATCCCTCAGGCACGTCAGATACGCTATCCCCGCTTACTACATAATAGCCCCTTCGGAGGCTTCCTCCAACCTTGCCCGATACGACGGGGTCAGATACGGCTACAGGGCTAAGGACTATGAGGATTTAATTGACATGTATTCAAAGACGAGGGATGAAGGCTTCGGTCCCGAGGTGAAAAGGAGGATAATGCTAGGCACCTTTGCCCTCTCGGCTGGTTACTACGATGCCTACTACCTGAAAGCCCAGAGGGTAAGGAGGTTAATCTACGAGGACTTTAAAAACGCCTTCAAAGAGGTGGACCTTATCGTCGGTCCCACCACTCCCGGACTTCCCTTCAAGTTGGGCGAAAGGCTTCAGGACCCAATCCAGATGTATCTTTCGGACGTCCTAACGGTACCCGTAAACCTCGCGGGTCTCCCTGCGGTGTCCGTTCCTATCGGTTGGGAGAGGGGACTTCCTGTCGGCGGTCAGATAATAGGTCCCCCTTGGAGGGAAGACCTGATTTTGAGACTTTCCTACGCATGGGAGCAGGTTTTCAAGCACTACGAAAAGGTTCCCTTCTAAAAGCTCATGTTCTTTTTTAAGATCCTTCTTGTTTCGGTTCTTTTTCTGAGCGTAGGCTTTTCCGAGGTGGTGGCGAGGCTGGACGGAAGGGAGATAACCGCCGAGGAGTTCAAGAGGGTCTTTAACCTCCACTGGAAGAAGATATTCTTCGTGCGGGGCAGAAAGCCCACCCTTGAGGACAAAAAGCTCGTCTTGTATGAATACCTCAAGTCTCTGATAATTGAAAAAACCGCCAAGGAGATGGGCATAGAGGTCTCCGACAAGGAAGTTAAAAAGCGCCTAAGGAAGTGGGGCATAAGAAGACCCTCCGAAGGACTGAAGGAGGCGGTAAGGAGGGAGCTTCTGGTCCAGCGGATACTCCGCAGGATAGGAAGGGATGTAAGGGTCACCGACGAAGAGATAAGGGTCTACTACATGCTAAACAAGAGGGAGTTTTACTATCCCAACCAGATAAAGCTCCTGCGCATAGTGGTGGACTCAAAAAAGACCGCCTACAAGGTCTACAGGCTCCTTAAAAGGGGTAAGGGCATACCCGGACACCTTGAAGGCGTAAGGGTGGGATCCGAGAGGTGGTATTCCCTTCAGGCTCTGCCCCGACTTGTCAAAAGACGCATATACCCCTACAGGGTGGGCACCGTCTCAAGACCCATTTACGTGGGAACGGGTTACCTTATTCTGAAAGTGGTAGACAAAAGAAAGGAGGGCTTCCTGCCCTTAGAAGAGGTAAAGGAGAGGGTCAGGGAAAAGCTTCTCAAAGAAAAAAGAGAGGAGGTTCTGAAGCGATGGTTTCGGGAAGTTTTAAAAAACCATCATTTGGAGATCTACTTGGAAAAACTGCGCTCACTCTGATACTGCTTGTAGCTATTAGCTTCGGCGAGCTTGTGGACAGGGTGGTAGCCAACGTAAACGGCGAGCCTATACTTGAGAGCCAGCTCAAGATAGCGGAGCTTTTCTACGGTATAAAGGACAGAAAAAAACTTATAAACAAGCTTGTGGAAAACCACCTGATAGCTCAGTTCCTCAGACAGCAGGGTTTCAATGTCCCCGAGAGTTACCTTGAAGAGGTCATAAAGGACATGGCGAAGCGTAACAACAAAACCCTTGAGGAGTTTTACAAGGAGCTTTATTCTCTTAACCTTACGCCCGAGGACCTTAAGGACTTCCTGAGGGTGGAGCTTACGGCTACCCTCGGTCTTCGGGAATACCTGCGCAGGGAGATAAAGATCTCGGATATAGAGATAGAATTGGAAAGGCTCAAAAAGGGAGAGATAAAATACGCACGGGAAATAGAGCTTCTTGTAATCCCAAAAGACAAAAAGGAGCTTCTGCTTGAGAGGATAACCTCTCCCAAGATAGATCTGAAAAAGCTCGCTAAGGATTTGGGTGTGGAGCTGGAGCGCCTTACCGTAAAGAAGGGAGAGCTGATAAAGCCCCTTGAGAGGGAAGTATGGAGAACGAAACCCGGTCAGCTTGCCATAGCGGAGGACGAGGAGAACATCTACCTTGCCAAGGTGGTTAGGGTGGTAAGGATAATCTCGGGAAGGAGCGAGGACGAGATAAAGAGGGAGATTTTCAAGAGAAAGTTCCAAGAGAGGGTAAAGGAGTTGGTGACCGACCTAAGGAAAAAGAGCTTTGTTGAAGTTTACGGATAGTTTCTGATAAGGTAGGATCCTCTCTATGATCTCTTCAAGGTTCTGGTAGTTGTCGGTGAAAAATAGCTCCGTTGCACCGCTCCCCTCGTCCTCAACGATATCTAAAAGCTCCTTTGCCACCGCCTCGGAGGAGTCCACTATGTGGATACCGTCCAAAACCTTCCTGATGACGGGTTTAAGGAGGGGGTAGTGGGTGCAACCGAGGATAAGGGTATCTATCTTACCTTTAAGCTCCTCCAAATACATACGGGCCACCCTCTCGGTTATCTCACCCTCAAGTAAACCCTCCTCCACCAAGGGGACGAAGAGGGGGCAAGATTTGGCAAATACCTGCGCTCCGAAGGATCTTAAAAGCCTCTGGTAGGAACCGCTCTTTACCGTTGCCCTTGTGCCTATCACACCCACCCTGCCCTCGGTGTGTCTTAGAGCCTCTTTGACTCCGGGTTCAACCACACCCACCACAGGGACATCGGAAAACTCACTGAGAGCATCCAGAGAGTAAGAGCTTGCGGTGTTACAGGCTACCACCAGAACGTCTATGTCCCTGCCGAGCAGAAAGTCCGCACACTCAAGACTGTATCTGACGACCGTCTCGGGAGATCTGTTCCCGTAGGGGACCCTTGCGGTATCGCCCAAGTAAACTATGTCTACCTGCGGAAAGAGCTTTCTGATAGCTCCCAAGACCGTAAGCCCACCTACCCCCGAGTCAAAAATCCCTACCCTCAAGCCTTGTCCCCCTACTTGAGCTTTTCGTTTTTGAGCCAAGCGACAAGTTCGTAAACCCTCATCGGTTTGGCTATGTAATAGCCCTGAACGCAGTCCACCCCCAAGGATTTTAGAACCTTTATGTCCCTTTCCGACTCTACAAATTCGCCCACAGTAAGGAGATCAAGGCGTTTGCTTAAGACCGATATGGCGTCCACCACTTTCCACACGGAATGGGATTCCATCAGTTTCTGAACGAGGGAACCGTCTATTTTTAGAACCTTAAGTATTCCCTCCTCCGCCAAATCTGCCACCAGCTTTAGGGAGGAGTAACCGACCCCGAAGTCATCCACCGCTATGCCTACATTTTCTGAAAGGGATACCTTTTTGATGTTGTCTATGTTCTCAAGTATATGCTGTTCTGTCAGTTCAAAAACGATCTTGTAGCCCTTCATCTCCTTAAGGAAGTCTTCAAGTTCCGAAAGGTAGCGGTCGGAGGATATAGACCGAGGACTGACGTTAACAAAGAGGGAAGGAACCTCCCTCAACAGATCCTTGTATTCTAAGAGTTTCTTCAAGACCAACCGATCAAGCCTTTCCACAAGGTCAAGTTCATATATCAGATCTATAAAGAGACCCGCGGGCACAAGCTTTCCGTCCTCTTCAAGCCTTGCGAGAACTTCAACTCCTTCCACTTTATGGATCTCTGAAGAGTTGGCTATCGGATGGAAAACCACATCTATGCGACCGCTTTCTATAAGGTTCTTTACCTTGTCTATGTTCCTATACTTTTCGTTTATCCAAGCGATAATTTTCTCCCTGCTCTCCTTTCCTACCGAAATGCTCGTGTGCGATATTTCCTTTTTAGCTTCCTCCTTGAGGTAAAAGAGGATGTCCATAAGCTCAGAGGGTGTAAGTTCTACGTAAGGTTCCAGCTCAAGGGTGGCAACTATGGCGGAAACGGAGATCCTTCTGTCCCCGAGATTCAGTTCAAAGGAAAGCTCCTTAGCCACTTTAGAGGCGAGCTCCTTAATCTCTTCCTCGTCATAGCCCATGTTTATCATGAGAAAGTTGGTGGTTACCCCTCTCACCAGAAGGGTTCTTTCTCTGTCATCGGATACGAGAGCTTTTAACCTTTTGTGAGCCTCTTCCAGAACCTTGTCACCCGCTTCCTTTCCGTAAACCCTGTTTATGTTTCCGAGACCGAGGATATCTATTATGGAAACGTATTTAAAGTTCTTTTCCGCAGAAAGCAAGTGAGCGAGCCTTAGAAAGTTTCCCTCTTGATCTGAATACGCCAAGAAGTAAAGCTCGGAAATTGTCTTCAGAAATTTTGCTACCAGCTCGGTTAGGTCTTTAAAGACCCTGTAGGCTTGGTAATACTCTCCTCTCATATAGAAAGAGTAAAAGCTGTTGGCGGTGTCATGGATGAGGGTGTGGAGGTTGTGAACGTAGGTGCACATGTTGGCATCCAAACAAACAAAGAGGGATTCGGGAAAGGTCAGAACCTTGGTAAGTTCACACTCCTGAACGGAGATAAGGGGGAAGTTAGAAAAGTCGTCATTCTCTATGCAATCCGCTATCCTCTGAAACCAATCGCTGTGAACCTTGTAAAGGAGCCTATCCGCAAAGGGTGAGCTTTCAAAGTTCCTGAGAACATTGCAGTCCTTCTTGAGGTATATCTTGGCTATCTGGTTTACCAACCTGTCAAGGTAAGCCTTCATCTTGATGAGGAACTCTTGGGAGTAGTTTTCCTCTATGAGCTTTTCTATGACCTTGCATTTTATCCTGTCAAGGAACCAAGCTATAACCGTATAGGGTGTATCAAGCTCGGTGTAGAGTTCCTCAAACCTCTTGGAAAAATCCTTTGCCTGACTCTGCCAGTCCTCTATGTATTCGCTGATTAGCTGTTTCTGGCGCTCTATTATGTAGTCAACGTCCTCTTCCGTCCCTATAAGGGACCTTACAAAC
>WFYH01000217.1 GCA_015490215.1 Aquificaceae bacterium | reverse complement strand
GGGTACAGTCCCTGAATTTTTCAAAAAGCTCCTTTGCCTTGTCCCAATCACCGTCGGAAACAGCCTTTTCCGCATCTGCATAGTAGCTGTCACACTCCCTGTGTTCGCTGGTCAGATACTCCGATATGAGCATGGTTTTCACCTCCTTTTTCGTGAGTGAATGTTAATTTATTCCACACCGAAAATAAAGCAAGTTTGTAAACATTTTACCTAAGGGGAAGCTCTACACTTTCCAAGGTAAGACCTTTTGCTGGAGCCGTAAAAGCCCAGTGTTCGCCCCGAAGGCATTCTTTCAGTTCATCTAAGTTGGTTTTTCCCGAAGCGAGGTAGACAAGGGCACCGACGAGCCTCCTTACCATATACCTGAGGAAGTGGGTAGCCCTGAAGCGGATCTCTATCAGCGGTTTGTTTACGGTTACCTCCACCTTAAGATCTATTACGGTATCCTTAGGCTCTTCAAGTTTGCAGAATCCCGAAAAGTCATGTCTTCCGCTAAGGAGCTTTGCGCCTTCCGAAAGTCTTTCAAGACTTAGAGGGTATGGTACCTGCCAACAGAAGGGGTAGAGGAAGGGATCACGGGCTGGAGAATTCCAGATCCTGTATAGGTAGGTTTTCCCTCTTACCGAGTAGCGGGCGTTGAAGTCCCCCTCAACCTCCCTGACCTCCTTTACGCCTATGTCTTTGGGAAGCAAAGAGTTCAGGGCAAGGAGTAACTTCTCGGGAGGCATAGACTTTTTAGCTTTGAAATTTGCTACATAGTCAAGGGCGTGGACTCCCGCATCGGTTCTGCAACAGCCGATCAGATTTATTTCCTCACGAAAGATCTTAAGAAGAGCCTCCTTCAGCGTCCCTTGAACCGTGGGAACCTCGGGTTGGATTTGCCACCCCGCATAGTTGGTTCCTATGAAGGAGAGGCGGAGCAGGTAGTTAGGCATCCTTTAAACGCCCTGCCACAAAGTTGAGTATGTATTGGGCACTCTCTAACTTTGAAGGAAAGGAAAACTCCTCTACCGAATCCTCCGTAATCAGGAACCCCCTGTGGTTTTCTGCACCCATAGTCTCGGCGGGATTGGCTATTATAAGGTCAAGTTTTTTTCTCCTGAGCTTTTCCTTGGCATTTTCCACGAGGTTTTCCGTCTCCAAAGCAAAGCCTACAAGAAAAAGGTTTCCCTTCTCCCCTCCAAGGATCTCAAGTATGTCGGGGTTCTTTTCAAGTTCTATAACGAGCTTGTCTTTCTTCTTTATCTTTGTCTCCTTGCGTGATACGGGTCTGTAATCCGCCACTGCAGCGTTCATTATAAGGATGTCGCAAGCGTTTTTTTCTTTTAATACCTCCTCCAGCATCTCTTGGGCGGTTGTTACCCTCCTTATGGAAACCTCGGGCGGTTCCTTTGCGGTTGTAAAACCTGCCACCACCTTTACATCCGCACCCATCCAGCGGGCAACTCTGGCAAGAGAAAAACCCATAGCCCCCGAGGAATGGTTGGAGATATACCTCACCGGATCTATATACTCCCTAGTGCTACCGCAGGTAATTAGAACCCTTTTTCCCTCAAGCTTCTTGGGAAAGACAGCCCACTTGATCCAATCCAAAAGCCTGTCCACAGAAGCGAGCTTTCCCTCTCCTTCCTCCTCACAGGCGAGTAGCCCGCTCTCGGGCTTTATTACAACCACACCCCTTTCTTTGAGTTTATTTAAGTTCTCCTGAATCGCTTCATTTTTATACATGACCGTATTTGCTGCGGGAGCCACAAGGAGGGGACCCTTGTAGGCGAGAGCCGTAGTGGCGAGGAGGTTATCCCCTATGCCGAGGGCTATCTTTGAAAGGGTGTTTACCGTGCAGGGTGCTATGAGAAAAACATCCGCCCACCTTGCCAAGTTTATATGAGCTAAGGGATCTTCCCTCCAGTCCCAAAAGACCTTTTCCCCCGAAAGAGTTTCAAAGCTGAGCTTTCCTACAAACTCAAGAGCAAAAGGCGTAGCTACCACCTTAACTTGCCCGCCTTCCCTTTTAATCTCCCTGATAAGGTC
>WFYH01000216.1 GCA_015490215.1 Aquificaceae bacterium | reverse complement strand
TCATCGTGTGGGGTGACAACATCCTAAAGCCTATCCTTTACCCCGATGCGGAGGTTCAAAGTGCACTATGGCAGTTTACCGCCGTTATAAATTGGGCTTTCCTGCTGGGAGCCTTGATCTCAGCTCTGCTCGGCGGAGACTTCAGGATAAGTATTCCCAGCTTTAAAGAATTCATCCTCGGAGCGGTAGGCGGAACCCTTATGGGCATAGGAGCCTTCTTAGCTTTCGGGTGTACCATAGGAGCTTTCCTTGTGGGCTTTGGCGCCCTTTCAGCTTCCGCGCTGACTATAATGATAGGTCTCGGAACGGGGGCATACGTGGGTCTGAGAATATACATGTGGCTCCTCACAAAAGGGTGGGGTGCCCCCGGAAGAGCTATAGATGTTCCTCTCAAAGCTCAGGTAACCCTCGGAGTTATACTCCTCCTTGCGGTTCTTGCAATGATAGCTTTCTTGGACAAGACCACATCCACCTATAGTCCTGCCCTCGGTTTAGGATCGGTTCAGGTAGCTGTTAGCGTTCTTATATTCTTCGGGGTCCTTCTGGGGATAATCAACCAGAGAACGAGGTTCTGCTTTGTAAGGGCGTTTCGGGAACCCTTCATGACCGGTGAGGGGGAGATGACCAGAGCCGCCGCCCTTGCCCTGATAATAGCAGCGGTGTTCGGAGCAATAGTGAAGTTCTCCCCGATTACTGCTATCGTTGAAATCCCCGACGTTCAGGACATCCTCTCCATAGAGATGACCGCTCCGCCTTCTATAAAAGCTATGATGATAGCTCCCTCCTTCCCTATAGGCTCCCTCATAGGAGGTTTCATCTTCGGTATAGGTATGACCTTAGCCGGCGGATGCTCGGTAGGAAGTATGTGGAGGGCAGGTGAAGGATCCCTCAAGAACATGACAGCTATCCTTTTCTATGCCTTGGGAGGCTCCCTGTTTGCCTTCATCTACAGAAAGATAGAGCCTGCAATCCTGAGTGCCCTTTCGGGACTCTACGAAGCTTTGGGCGCTACAAATGCAACGGGCAAAAAGCTTTTCCTACCCGATGCGGTAGGTCTTGAGTGGGCGCTGGTAATCCTGATAGGCGCCGCTCTGGCATGGTTCCTGTTCGCCACTTGGAACGAAAGAACGATGAAGTTTACTTTGTAGCATTCACCTTTTTCCAAACCACTGGCACAATTTTTGCGAAATACGGGGAAGGAGGTGGAGGATCATGGCAGGTTGCTGCGATCTTGTTCACGAGAGCAACAAAAAGGTGCACGATTTTCTGCTGAGCCTCGGTTACAGGAACACCTACCTTGAGAGGATGGCAAGGCAGAAAAACTACTGTCGCTTTGGTGAGCAGGGCATATGCTGTACCCTCTGTCCGGACGGTCCCTGCAGGATAAGGAGGAGGGCACCCCTCGGGAGGTGCGGCATAGACGCAGACGGCATAGCGGCAAGGAACCTCCTCAGGCTCGTAATAAACGGAGGTTCCGCCTACACCCACGACTTTAAATACACCCTAAAGACCATAAAAGCTATGTCCGAGGGGAAAAGCCCCTTTGAGGTGAAAGACAAGGAAAAGCTCAGGTGGTTCATGGAAGCTCTTTCCCTTCCCTACAGCGAAGAGGATGATAAAAAGAACCTCAAGGAGCTTCATGACTTCCTTGAGAGGGAGTTTTTAAAGGACGTGGACGAACCCCTTACCCTCGTAGAGAGGTTGGCTCCCAAGAGCAGGGTTGAACTATGGAAGAGTCTCGGCATACTTCCGGGAGGATTTCTTAAAGAGGCTCATGAGGCAAGCGCAAAGATAATGCCCAACGTTGATACGGACTTCCTTGATTTGGCTCTCACGGCTCTTAGGCTGGGTATATCAGCTGGTTTCCTTGCTAACGTTGCCTCTACCGTGTTCAGAGATATAGTCTTCGGTTCACCTTCAGTAAACGAAGGGTATGCGGATCTGGGAGTGCTTGACAAGGACTACGTAAACATCGTGGTTCACGGTCACGTCCCTTGGACAGGAAGCGTTGTGGCTCAGCTTGCAAAAACCGAGGAGTTCCAGAAACTTGCCCGTGAGGCGGGTGCCAAGGGTATAAAGGTCTACGGCAGCCTGTGCACCGGGCAGGAACTCATTCAGAGACCCGAAACTTCCAAGTATATAGACGGGCAGGTAGGCAACTGGCTTTCTCAGGAGTTCCTTGCAGGAACGGGAGTGGTTGACGTTTTCGTCCTTGACAAAAACTGCGCCGCCCCCGGACTCAACAACATGGTCAGCAAACTCAAGCTCCATACAAAGCTGATATCCGTCTCATCGGTAGTAAAGCTCAGAGAGGTGGACAGGGACGAAAAACTCGTCTATGATCCTGTGAATGTGAGGGAGCAAGCCAAATACATAATCCTGAAGGCGATAGAGACCTTCAAACAGAGGAAGAAGGCTTCCTACATACGCTTTATACCCGAGAACAAAACCAAGTATATAGCGGGCTTCGGAGTTGAAAGCATCCTGCAGAAGCTCGGCGGAACACCCCAGCCCCTCCTTGACGCTATAAATGAAGGTCTGATCAAGGGAGTGGTCGGTCTCGTGAGCTGTGTAACCATGAGAAACGGGCACGGGGCATTCACCTACAATTTTGTAAGGGAGCTTCTCAGGAGAGACATTCTTGTTCTCATTGCGGGCTGTGCTTCAAGTATGGCTCAGATTGAAGGATTCACAAACCTTGAAGCTATTGAAAAGTATGCGGGAGACGGCTTGAAAAAGGTGTGTAAAGACCTTGAAATCCCTCCCGTTCTAAACTTCGGCTCCTGCCTTGATACAGGGAGGATGGCGCTTCTTATAACCGCCCTGTCCCAGTATACGGGGCTAGATCCTTCAAGGCTTCCGGTGATAGCGGCGGCTCCCGAATACTACAACAACGACGCCTATATTGACGGTCTTCTTGCTGTGGCTTTGGGCGTAAATGTCTACATCAACCCGCCCCCGCCCATAACGGGAGCACCTTCCTTTACGAGGCTTATGACGAGGGATATAGAAGACTACCTCGGGGCGAGGTTCCTCGTAAAGCCCGACCCTGTGGAAGCTGCACAGCTTATAGAGGAAGAACTGAGGGCTAAGCTCTCGTAGGAAAATATTTCATTTGAAAATTTTTATTGAAAGATATCACTATGACAGCTATATTAATATGCATGGAGAGCAAAGAGCGTATGATCAACAATTTTATAGAGAAGTGCAGGAAGGCGGGGCTTAAAATAACTCCCCAGCGGGTGGCGGTCTACGAGATACTTCTCAGCTCCAAAAACCACCCCACGGTAGAAGAGATCTACGAGGAGGTAAAGAAAAGATACCCATTCGTGTCTTTGGCAACCGTATACAGAACTGTTGAAACCTTGGAGCAGATGGGTCTTGCTAAAAAGGTTTGTTACTGGGGAAGCTCTGCCCGTTACGATGCCAATACGGAAAAGCACCATCACCTTATATGCGTAAGTTGCGGAGCCATAAAGGACATCTACCTTTCCAAGGATCTTGATATACCCCCCGAGCTGGAGGGGTTCACCACCGAAGGTTACTCGGTAAACGTTTACGGTCTCTGCCCCGAGTGTAGGAAAAAGAAGGCGGAAAAGGCTTCCTGAACCGTCCCTGCACCTTGCGACTTGGTGTAATATTTTTTAAGCCATGGAATTTTTCTTCTTCTTGGACGTGTATGCGGAAAGACAACTTATAGACTACTACATCCTCGCCTTCAAGCTCGGAAACCTAAAGTCGGTTCAGCTCAAGCAGTGGTCGGGAAAAAGCTACATAGTAGCCATAAAGGATTGGGAGAGGTTTAAGAAAACCACTTACGACATAGTCCTTTACGAGCTTGGGGACGAGATAGAGCGCTTCAATGACATAGAAACCGCCTTCAGGGAGGGTTACAAGATAGCTTACAAAGAGGCGGCAAGGAGGGGGGCAAAGAACATCGTTCCCGCCATAGGTTGGGGCAACCCGCCCGTGGAGATAGTAAAGAGGTTCTTCCCCGTAGAGCCTAAGTTTGAGAAGTTTCCCGAGGACATAGATAAGTTCTTGGAGGATGTGGTAAAAAGCATACCCAAGGAGGTCTCCAAGAGAGGTTCGGGCGATGACGAAATCCCTTTCTGATCTCCTTGAAGAGCTTACGCCCAAGAGGATAGTTCAGGAGCTTGATAAATACGTTGTAGGTCAAGAGGAAGCCAAGAGGGCTGTTGCGGTAGCCCTTCGCAACCGCTGGCGCAGGCAAAAGCTTCCCGAATACATAAGGGACGAGGTGGTCCCCAAAAACATCCTGATGATAGGTCCCACCGGTGTGGGTAAGACGGAGATAGCCCGCAGGCTTGCCTCCCTCATAAAGGCTCCCTTTGTGAAGGTTGAGGCCACCAAATACACAGAGGTGGGCTACGTAGGAAGGGACGTAGAGTCCATGGTAAGGGAGCTGGTGGAAGTCTCCTTTCAGATGGTCAAAAAGGAAAAGATGGAAGAGGTGCGCCAGAGGGCAAAGCGCCTTGCAGAGGAAAGGATACTTGACTACCTAATGCCCCAGCAGTTTACCAGCTTCGGGATAAGAGAACCCAAAGACACCACAAAGAGGGAGGAACTGCGCCAAAAGCTCAGAAGCGGTGAGCTTGACGACAGAACCATAGAGATAGACGTTCAAGAGAAAGTAGTTCCCATGATAGGCATAGCCGGACCGCCCGGCTTTGAGGAGCTTGAAAACCAGCTCAGGGAGATGCTCTCAGGCATAGTGCCCTCAAGGAAGAAAAGGAGGGTTAAGGTAAAGGAGGCTCTAACCCTTCTTGAGCAGGAGGAGGCAGAAAAGCTCATAGACAGGGACGAGGTAGCCCGAGAGGCTGTCTATAGGGCTGAGAACTTCGGGATAATCTTCATAGACGAGATAGACAAGATAGCGGTAAAGACCCCCGGTGCGGGTCCCGGCGTCTCAAGGGAAGGAGTTCAAAGGGATCTCCTTCCTATCCTTGAGGGAACCACCGTAAACACCAAATACGGACCTGTGAAAACGGACCATATCCTCTTCATAGGGGCGGGAGCCTTCCACATGGCTAAACCTTCCGATCTTATCCCCGAGCTTCAGGGAAGGTTTCCCATAAGGGTGGAGCTAAAGCCCCTGACCAAGGATGACTTTGTAAGGATCCTCACCGAACCCGAAAACGCCTTGACCAAGCAGTATATAGAGCTTATGAGAACAGAGGGTGTGGAGATCCAGTTTACCGAAGATGCGGTGGAGGAGATAGCCCGCCTCTCGGAGGAGATAAACTCCAAAACGGAAAACATAGGAGCCAGAAGGCTTCACACGGTTATGGAAAGGCTCCTTGAGGATATATCCTTTAACGCCCCCGAGATGAGCGGTCAGCACATTATAATAGACAGCAAGTTCGTAAGGGCTAAGCTCTCAGATCTCGTAAAGGACGAGGAGCTGAGCAGATACATCCTGTAGATGTTCCTGTTCGTTGTAGAGTCCCCCACCAAGGCAAAGACCATAGCTAAGTATCTGGGCAGGGATTTCACCGTAAAGGCAACCCTCGGTCACATAAAGGATTTGCCACCTAAAGAGCTGGGGGTGGACGAGGAAACCCTAAGGGCGAAATACGTTTATGTGAGGGGGAAGAAAAAGCTCGTTGACGCCCTCAAGAGATTGGCACGCAAATCCCGAGAGGTTTACGTAGGAACCGACCCCGACAGGGAGGGAGAGGCGATAGCCTATTTTCTCTTTAAGGAGCTTGTGAAAGTAAACGACAGGGTAAAGAGGGCTACCTTCTACGAGATAACCCCCCAAGCCCTGAAGGAGGCTGTAGAAAGGGCGGGCGAGCTGAATATGCCCATGGTGCACTCCCAGTTCGCCAGAAGGATACTGGACCGTCTCATAGGCTACAAGATATCTCCCATACTTTGGAGAGAGTTTAAAAACTTCAAACTCTCCGCAGGACGTGTCCAGTCACCGGCTCTGAGGCTTATAGTAGAGAGGGAGAGGGAGATTCAAAATTTCAAAGCCAAGAGATACTACTACGTTAAGGCACTGCTGGAGAAGGGGGGACAAACCTTTGAAGCCCTTTACGATTACAGATACGAAAACCCCTCCGACGCCAAGATTATTCTCAAAAAGATTGAAAAGGGCTTCTTCAGCGTTAAGGAAGTCCGCACGAAGGAAGAAAAGGTTCCCCCTCCCAAACCCTTTGTAACCTCTACACTCCAAAGTGAGGCGAACGCCAAGCTCTCCTTTTCTGTGGAAAAAACCCAAAGGATAGCCCAGCGCCTCTACGAGAGGGGCTACATCACCTACCCGAGAACAGACAGCCACAGGATGGCGGAGGGTTTTGCCCGCAAGGTGCTCGGTTACATAGAAAACCGTTTCGGAAAAGAGTTCGTCGGGCGTATCAGAAGGTTCAAAGACAAAGCCCTCGCCCAAGGTGCCCACGAGTGCATAAGACCCACGTCTCTAAAGGAACCTGCAGACCTTTCGGAGGAAGAAAGGGCGCTTTACGAACTCATAAGGGCAAGAACCTTAGCCTCGCTCATGGCGGATATGGAGCTGGAAAGGCAGGAGGTATACATTGAAGTAGTCTCTCCGCTTTTGAAAAACCCCCTGATAATGATCGCAAAGGGGCTGAGGGTAAAGTTCAAGGGTTGGTCCGAAGTTTACCCTTCCGATATTGAGGAAAAACCCCTTCCGCCCTTGGAAGTGGGAGACCTTCTGAAGCTTATAAAGGCTTTCATCAGCGAAAAGAAGACCCAACCCCCGCCCCGATACACGGAGGGTTCCCTTGTAAAGACTCTGGAGAAGCTCGGTATAGGCAGACCCTCCACCTACGCAACCATAGTAAAGACACTAAAAGATAGGGGTTACGTTCTTCAAAAGAGGAAATCCCTATACCCTACGGAGACCGCCTTTCAGGTGGTTGACTTTTTGAGCGAAAACTTTCCGCTTTTGATGGATTACAACTTCACCGCCAAGATGGAAAAGCTCCTTGACGAGGTAGAAGAGGGAAAAAGAGATTGGAAGGAGGTCGTGAGGGAAATAATGGATCTCCTTTTCGTGGTAAAATAACTTCCCCATTTTCAAGGAGGCAAACCGATGAGAGTGAAAGGTCCCTCTTCAAGGAAAAGGAAGAAGAAGATCCTCAAGCTCGCCAAGGGCTACAGGGGAATGCGCCATACCTCCTACAGGAGGGCAAAAGAAGCGGTAATGAGGGCGCTCTACTACCAATACAGGGACAGGCGCCTGAGAAAGAGGGAGTTTAGGAGGCTTTGGATAGCCCGTATAAACGCTGCCGTCAGACCCTACGGACTCTCTTACAGCAGGTTTATAAACGGTCTTAAGAAGGCGGGTATAGAGTTGGACAGAAAGATACTTGCGGACATGGCGGTAAGGGATCCCGAAGCCTTCGCAAAGGTGGTTGAAAAGGCAAAAGAAGCCCTCGGATAATATGCAGGATCTTGAGGAGATAAAAAGTTCAGCCCTCGGAGAAATTTCTTCCTGCAAAGATTTACACGAGCTTCAGCAGGTAAAGGCTAAATACTTAGGCAAAAAGGGGCTGGTAAGTCAAGCTCTAAAGAGGATAAAGGAGATCCCTCCCGAGGAGAGGAGGGATTACGGCAAAAGGGTCAACGCCCTTAAGGAGCTGATAGAGGAGGAGATAAAAAAGAAAGAGGAAGAAATAAGAAGGAAAGAGCTTGAGGAAAAGCTTTTAAGAGAGTGGCAGGACCTTACCCTGCCTTTGGAGAACACTATAGGATCCGTTCATCCGATAACCCTTACCCTTGAGAGGATAGTTGAAATATTTAGGGGGATGGGCTTTTCCGTTGAGCAAGGTCCCGAAATAGAGCTTGAGGATTACAACTTTGACAAGCTCAACATCCCCAAAGACCACCCCGCAAGGGACATGCAGGACACCTTTTACATCAACAAGGAGGGATACCTCCTGAGAACCCACACCTCTCCCGTTCAGATAAGAACGATGCTTTCCCAAAAGCCTCCGATACAGATGATAGCACCCGGAAGGGTCTACCGTCGGGACGATGACCCGACCCACTCTCCGGTGTTCCATCAGGTAGAAGGTCTTGTAGTGGACGAGAATATAAGCTTTCCCCATATGAAGTTCGTTATAGAGGAGTTCTTAAGGGAGTTTTTCCAAAAGGACGTTCCCGTTAGGTTCAGGGCATCCTACTTTCCCTTCACAGAACCCTCCGCAGAGGTGGACATAGGTTGCGTTATCTGTAATCAAAAGGGGTGCAGGGTCTGTAAAAATACGGGTTGGCTTGAGGTTATGGGGTGCGGAATGGTCCACCCTGCGGTTTTAGAAAACTGCAGAGTGGATACTGAGATATACCAAGGTTTTGCCTTCGGCATGGGTGTGGAAAGGCTCGCCATGCTCCTTTTCAGGATAGACAATATAAAGCTCTTTTACGAAAACGATATAAGGTTCCTCAGACAGTTTTAGAAGCCACCGTTATGTATATGAGTCCTCCGAGCCTCCTTTTCTCCATCAAAACCCTAAAACCGTGCCTTTCCAACATACCCTTTATCTCATCAGGGGTGAAGCTGTTTTCCACCGAGTGGATAAAGAAGCCCCACTTTTCCTCTCCGAAGATCAGCCTTCCTACAGGTCTGAGGGGACCCCTCAAGAGAAACAGCAGAAACCCCGTTCCCCTGAACCTGACTATGTCTATCATTCCCAAGCGCCCGTCCTTGTCCAAAACCCTGCAGGCTTCCTTGAGGAAGGCTTCCTGATCCTGAAGGTGTCTGAAGACCAAGGAGAGGGTAATGTTAGAGAATGTTCCCTCTCTGAAGGGTAGAGCCTCACCGACCGCCTGAACGAAGTAGCTGCCTATGCACTTTTCCTTTGCAACCTTAAGCATCTCAAGGGAGGGATCTATTCCAACGCATATCCCCTTTTGAACAGAAGAGACTTTATTTAGAACCTCTCCCGTGCCCGTCCCCACATCAAGCCAGTTTCCCTTTGGGGAAAGCCAACCTATCATCTCCCTTTGCCAAGAGTGGATCCTTCCTGCGGTGGCAAAGGAAACAAAGCGGTCGTAAATCCTGCTTATCTGCGAAAAGACTTCCGCCACACCTTTGTAGTTCATAACCCCTCCATCCTTCTGAGGATTTCCCTGTAACCTTCCAAAAGGTCTCCCAGATCAAACCTGAACCTGTCCTTGTCAAGCTTTTCCCCCGTCTTTGCGTCCCAGACCCTCATGCTGTCAGGGGATATCTCATCTATCAGGGCAAGCTCTCCGCTTGGCAGCTTTCCGAACTCCAATTTAAAGTCTACAAGCAGCAAGCCCTTTTCCGAGAATATACGACTCAAAACCTCATTCACCCTAAGCGCCATTTCCTTCATAGAGGGTATCTCTTCAAGAGGTGCAAGATCAAGAAGCTCAACGTGGGCTTCACATATCAGGGGATCGTGGAGTTCGTCGTTTTTGTAAAAAAGCTCAACGAGGGGTTTTTTGAATTTCTCTCCTTCCTTAAGACCAAGCCTCTTTACTATGCTTCCCGCCGCTACGTTCCTTACCACCACCTCCACCCCGTAGGGTTTTGCCCTCCACACGAGCATCTCGTTGTCGGAGAGTTTTCGTATGTAGTGGCTCTTTATTCCCTTTTTTGCAAGGATTTCAAAGATCATGGAAGATATAGCGTTGTTTAAAGCCCCCTTGCCCCTGACGGTTGCCTTCTTTACACCGTCAAAGGCACTCGCCTCGTCTTTAAAAAACAGTATCACCTTGTCGGGATCTTCCGTAGAGTAAACTATCTTCGCCTTCCCTTCGTAGAGCTTTTCCCTTTTCTCCACGATTCGTATATTCTAACCCCTTTCCTACCTCGGGCGGATGTAGGATAATTTAAGGGAGCTATGGAGTTTTCTACCGATCAGATACGGGAGCTTTTCTTGGACTTCTTTGAAAAGAAGGGGCACACGAGGGTAAAGAGTGCGTCCCTTGTGCCCGAAAGCGATCCGTCCCTTCTCTTTGTAAACGCTGGAATGGTTCCCTTCAAGAACGTCTTTCTCGGTATAGAGAAGAGACCCTACACGAGGGCGGTCTCCTGTCAGAAGTGTCTGAGGGTTTCGGGAAAGCACAACGACCTTGAACAGGTGGGATACACCTCCCGCCACCATACCTTCTTTGAAATGCTCGGGAACTTCTCCTTCGGCGATTACTTTAAGGAAAAAGCCATAGAGTTGGCTTGGGAGTTCGTTACCGAGCACCTGAAAATTCCCAAGGAGAAGCTCTACGTTTCTGTCTTCAGGGACGACGACGAGGCCTTCAGGATATGGAACGAAAAGATAGGGCTACCTTCGGATAGGATATGGCGCTTGGGTGAGGAAGATAACTTCTGGCAGATGGGGGATACGGGACCCTGCGGTCCCTCCTCGGAAATATACGTAGACAGAGGGGAAGAATATGAGGGTGAGGAGAGGTATTTAGAGATTTGGAACCTCGTTTTTATGCAGTTTCACAGGGACGAAAAGGGGAACCTAAACCCACTCCCTAAGCCCAACATAGACACGGGTATGGGTCTTGAGAGGATAGCAAGCGTCCTTCAGGGAACCAAGACCAACTACGAGATAGACATAATCTATCCTCTGATAGAGTTTGGAGAGGAGATCTCAGGTAGAAAGTATGGAGATACCTTTGAAACGGACGTTGCCCTGCGGGTGGTGGCGGATCACCTGAGGGCTTTGACCTTTGCCATAGGCGACGGGGTTCTACCCTCAAACGAAGGAAGGGGATACGTTATCAGAAGGATCCTCAGGAGGGCACTCAGGTTCGGCTACAAGTTAGGGGTAAAAGATCCCTTTCTCCACAGGGGTGTAGATCTGGTGGTTGACCTTATGAAGGGACCCTACCCCGAGCTTGAGATGTCAAAGGAGTTCATAAAGGGGGTCGTAAGAGCGGAGGAAGAGCGCTTTATACGGACCCTCAGGGAAGGCTTGGAAGCCATACAGGAGATGGTCGCAAGGGCAAAGGAGGAGGGCAGGGACAGGTTGGAGGGAAAGGAGGTCTTTACCGCCTACGACACCTACGGCTTCCCTTTGGATCTTATAGACGAGATAGCAAGGGAGGCGGGGCTGAAGATAGATATGGAAGGCTTCCACAGGGAGATGGAAAGCCAAAGGGAAAGGGCACGCAAACACTTCAAAGTTGCAGCCAAAGAGGTAAAACCCGTATACGGACACCTCAAAGACTTGGGTAAGACCTCTGAATTCGTGGGCTACGAGAACCACGAGGTGGAAACGGAACTGATAGCCATTCTAGTTGGGGACGAGCTTGTTTCCGAGCTGAAGGAGGGTCAAGAGGCGGAGCTTGTTTTGAACAGAACCCCCTTTTACCCCGAGAGGGGCGGTCAGATAGGGGACACGGGTGTAATAGAAACCGACAGGGGGCTCTTCAGGGTTGAAGATACCCAAAGCCCCGTGGACGGGGTCATAGTTCACAAGGGGAAGCTCTTGCACGGACACCTTAGGGTAGGCGACAGGGTAAAGGCACGGATAGACAAAGAAAGACGTAAAGACATCATGAGGAACCACACCGCCACCCACCTGCTCCATGCGGCTCTCAGGAGCGTCCTCGGTGAGCACGTGCGCCAAGCGGGATCCCTCGTGGCGGATAAATACCTGAGATTTGACTTCACCCACTTCAAGGCGCTTTCTCGGGAAGAGATCAGGGAGATAGAAGAGCTTGTAAACTCAAAGATCATGGAGAACCTGCCCGTGAAGGTGGAAGAGATGGAATACGAGGAAGCCCTTAAAACAGGAGCCGTTGCCATCTTTGAGGAGAAATACGGAGACAGGGTAAGGGTCATAAGTGCGGGTGAGTTTTCCAAGGAACTTTGCGGTGGAACTCACGTGTCAAGGACGGGCGACATAGGATACTTCAAGATAGTTTCCGAAACCTCCGTGGGTGCGGGGATAAGGAGGATCGTCGCCAAAACGGGAAGATGGGCGGTGGCGGAGTCCCTTGAGGAACACTTCCTCCTTGAAGAGGTTCAGGCAAGCCTCAGGGCAAAGAAGGAAGAAGTTCTTGAGAGGGTAGAGTCTCTTAAGGAGTCCCTAAAGCAAAAGGAAAAGGAGATAGCAAGGCTCAGACAAGAACTTCTAAAGCTTCAGATAAAGGATCAGGTGGAAACCTTCAAGGTGGGGGATCTGAACATCTCTTGGGGCAGGTTCAAAGACGTAGACCCTCAGGAGCTCAGGAACTTGGCGGACATCCTCCGTCAGAAGGGTGACAGGAATGTGGTGTTTTTGGTATCGGAAAGGGACGGTAGGCTCGTAACGGTCTTGGCTGTGTCAAAGCCTCTCTCCGAGACCCTCAGGGCGGATCAGCTGATAAAGGAGGTAGGAAAGATAATCGGAGGTGGGGGCGGAGGAAGGAAGGACATGGCGCAGGGTGGTGGGAGTAAACCCGAAGAGCTTGAGAGGGCGGTTAAAATATTAAAGGAGAAGATCGCCGAGTATTTAAAGGAAGGAGCGGAGAGATCATGAGGTGGATCTTGTTGGGTGCGGTGGCTTTGGCTCTCTTTTCCTGCGAACAGCCTAAGAAGGAGGAAGCCAAACCCGTCCAGAAGGAAGAGGCGGCTCAGATAAAGCCGAAGGATGAGGTTTATGAGCTTGCGGACAGAAAAGGGTGCTTTGCATGCCACGATATAAACAAGAAGAAGGTGGGACCCGCTTACGTGGAGGTGGCAAAGAGGTATAAGGGCAAGCAGAATGCACTTGAAGAAATTACAAACAGCATACTAAAGGGTAGCATGGGTAAGTGGGGTTCAATACCCATGTCGCCCCAATCTGTTACGGAGGAGGAAGCCAAAAAGTTAGCACAGTGGATCCTTAACCTCAAATGATCCTCAGCGACAAAACCATAAAGGATCTACTTGAGAGGGGGGAGCTTGTAATAGACCCCCTTGACCCCGAGCAGGTTCAGTGCTCTTCGGTAGACCTCAGGCTCGGGAGCGAGATAGGACGATACGAAGAAGGTCACACCATAGATGTGAAAAGGGGGGCCGGGAAGATAAGGGTCTACAGGGTTGAAGGTAGCTTTGAGATAAAACCCAAAGAGTTCCTCCTTGCCACCACCCGTGAATACATAAAACTGCCCCCAAATGTGACCGCCTTTGTGGAGGGCAGATCCTCTCTGGGCAGGCTCGGTCTGTTTATAGAGAATGCGGGGTGGGTGGATGCGGGTTTTGAAGGTCAGATAACCTTGGAGCTTTACAACGCCAACAGCGTTCCCATAAGGCTATACACGGGCATGAGGATATGTCAATTAGTTTTTGCAAGGCTTGATGCCATGCCCGAAAGGGTATACTCGGGCAAATACCAGCGACAAAGGGGCGTAACCCCCTCAAGGATAGAGATGGATCAAGATCTGCGTTAGGGTTCCTTAGGGTTTATATTCCTTTGTATGGGTATCTTGGTGGAGGTCCTTGAGTCCAACTTCTGTCCAAAATGTGCGGTGGTAAAGGAGAGAGTCCTAAAGGTGGCTGAAGAGCTGAACGCTGAAGTGAAGCTGCTTGATCCCATAAAGGATACGGACAGGATAGTGGAGTTGGGTCTGCTTACCTCCCCTGCGGTGGTGATCAACGGAAAGATAAAGTTTGCAGGTGTGGTCCCCTCGGAAGAGGAGATAAAGAGAGCCATAAGGGAGGAGCTTCCTTGAACCCTTCCTATCTGATATCCCTTCTGGGGACCCTTTCCTTCTTTACACCCTGCATGTGGAACCTTAACCTTCTCTTTAGAGCCTACGTAAGGAAGGGAGGTTTTAAAGAGGTTTTCCTTCTTATCCTCTCAAGGTTTTCGCTTTTTAACCTGATAGCCTTTCTCTTTTTTCTTCTTGCCCGTAGGGTAAGCCTCTCGGAAACCGCCCTTCTCGTGGTTCAGGGGATAGTCGCCAGTGTATTCTTAATCGGTTTTCCTTTGATGAAAAAGTTGGGAGTTGCTCCCTTTGATCTATCACCCCAATTCTTCTTTCCCAACAGGAGGTTTCCGCCGGGACTTGCCATAGGCTTAAGTCTGCCCTACTGCGCCCTTCCCTTCGTAGCCCTCCTCGGTGCATACTCCCTTCACTTTAAAAACCCCTTCCTGATATTTAACCTATACGCTCTTTTTGTTACCCTCCCCACTTTGTTCCTTCTGATCCTTCCCGAAAGGATCCTCAGAACCCTGACCGCACTCATTCCCGCAGTCCCGCCCCTGACGGGGTTCCTCCTTATCCTTTCCATGGGATTTTTCTTGGACTTTTCGGGGGTCAACCTTTACGTTTCTTCATTGCTTCAGGAGGAGCGTTCCCTGCCACTCCTTATCCCCCTTATGTTTGTTCTCGGTCTTTTTACGAGCCTCGGACCTTCCACCCTCCCCTTCCTGCCTGTGGTCTTCGGGTTTATCGTTACAAAGCACAAAAGCGGTAGGGATATAGCCCTCAGCGTGACGGGTTTTTCTCTGGCGTTTTTAACCACCCATGCCCTTGCGGGCGCCCTCGCCTCAACGGGTGCCGTAGTTCTGTCAGAGGTTTTCAGAACGGACATCTTTAATCTCCTCCTTTCGGGTTTGCTCTTTTTGATAGCCCTAAACCTCCTTGACATATTGCCCTTTTCTTTGGAGGTTGCCCGCCTCAATCCCTTTTCAAACGCTGGAGCGAGTAGTTTTCTTTTAGGGGTAGCTTACACCTTTTCCCTCTGCCCCTCTTGCACATCCCTGCTTTTAGGTGCCATCGTCCTTAGCGCCTCTACAGGGAAGGTCCCTGAAGGGGTGTTCCTGATGGGGGTGTATGCGGTAGGTAGGGCGGTCCCCGTGTTCCTCTCCGGATTGGTTGTAGGGAGCCTTTCCGAGTTCCTTAAGAAAAACTACCTCTTCATAAACCGCTCGGTGGGGATCCTGTTTTTGGTGCTATCCTTATACTTCTTCAAGAAGTTTGCGGAGGTGGCGCTATGAACAGGAGGGAGCTGCTGACGGCAGGTTTGGGGCTTTTAGCCTTTCTTATCCCCGCAAGGGCGGAGGAAGAGGAGGTAAAGATCCTTTTTCCCGTTACCTTCAGGGACAGGAGGCGCTGGAAGAAGGTGTTTCTGAGGATAAGGGGTGCCATAAACCTGTGGGGCGCAGGTGCGGACATAGAAGTGGTTGCCTACGATGAGGGTATAGCCTTCTTGGACAGGTTTGAAAACGGAGAGTTCGGAGAAAGGATAGAGAACCTTATGCTCTACGGGGTTAAGTTCAAAGCCTGCAGGGTAGCCATGAAGATGTTCAACGTCTCCGAAGAAGCCCTCTTTGAAGGGGTAGAGGTGGTAAGGTCGGGCTTTGAATACCACGTTACAAAGGTCAAAGAGGGATATATCCCCATCTACCTGTAAGATTTTTCAAGGGCTGAAAGCACCTCAGCTATTATCTCGTTTGCCACCAGCATGAATTCCTCCTTTATACCGTACCTGTCTCCTTTTCTGTCAAAAAATCCATGTAGATGGAAAGGGATGTATCTCCACAGATCGTCGCTCAGTCCCCATTTGAGCCTGAGGGCTAACATTATCCTTTCTTCAAGGATATCTCTTTCCGAAAGGCTTATTTCAACTTCTACGGGGCTTTTGCCTTCCGAGAGAACTTTGGCGTAACCGACTAAGTTCCTTAAGTTTGCATACCTTTTCCCCCCGTAAAATCCCCAAGCGGAGACCCCCAAACCCAAGAACTCTTCCATTTTCCAGTAAAGCAGGTTGTGTTTGCACCTCTTTCCCGCTTTGGACCAGTTGGATATCTCATACCTCTCGTAGCCGATAGCCTTCAGTCCCTTCCACAGGGTTCTGTAGATCTCCTCAAGCTCTTCCTCTTGGGGCACCGATACCCTACCGCCGAGAATGTCCTGTCCCAGAGGTGTGGAGGTGTGGGGTGTGAGCATGTAGGCGGATACGTGATCTGGCGCTAACCTCTCTACAAACTCAAGCTCTACTTCCACATCCCCCCTCTTCTGATTGGGGTATGCGTAGATGAGGTCTACGTTTATGTTTTCAAAACCCGCTTCCCTTGCCCGATAGAAAGTCCTTACCGAGTCCTCAACTCCGTGCTCCCTGCCGAGGACCTTCAGCCCCTTTTCGGTAAAGCTCTGGACACCTATGCTGAGCCTGTTTACACCGACCTTGAGAAGCTCTTTAAAATCTCCGTAGGAATAATCCCTTGGATTACACTCAAGAGATACCTCTTCAAGGTGTGACAGGTCAAACACCGCAGACAAACCCTCAACTATGCGACCTATTTGGGAGGGCTTTAAAAGTGAAGGAGTTCCACCCCCGAAATAGAGGGTTTCTATGCGAACCTCTAAGTCCTTGTATAGCTGAGCTTCCTTAAGCAACAGGTCAATGTATTCCTCTGGATCTACAACGGATCTTGTAACGGATACAAAGTCGCAGTAAGGACACTTAACGGAGCAGTAAGGGATGTGCACGTAAATACCTTTGCAAGCCATCCGTTTATACTATTTGACAGAACCTATGGGAAAACTCAAGGTCTCAGAGATATTCAAAGTGGGGAGCACATACGAGGTCCTGACCAAGTATAAGGAAGTTCCCGTAAAAGCTCTTATGAAGCTCCTGTGGGTTGATGACGAAGGAAGGCTTCTGGGTTTTGACTGGGGAAGAACCCACCTGCGCAAAGCCTTTACTACCCTTGAACCTGTCTATATAAAGCTCTCTCCCCGTGAATACGCCCAGACGCAGGTTTTCAGCAACATGGGAAAAGAACTCGTCCTTATGGTTGAGAACTTCGTAGATCCCCCCGACTTTATAAGGCGCAGGTCTGTGAGGGTTGAACCCGACGAGAACAATCCCGTTATGGTAACTATTGAATACAACGGAAAGAGCATCACCGTCCCCGCCAAGGACATAAGCGAAATGGGGGTGGGCGTGATAATACACAGGGACGAGCACAGGGACTTTATAGACTTCGTAAACCGTGAGTTGGAAAATCTGAGGCATGAGCACCACATAGAGTTTAAGGTCAAGGTGCACCTTCCGAACCTCGGAACGGTTGAAGGCATAGGGAAGATAAGGAACCTTATAGGCACGGGAAGGGACATCTACATGAGGGTGGGCTTTGAGCTTGAGTTCACCAGAAGTGAGTTAGCAAAGATAAGGAAATATGTAATGAACAGACAAAAGGAAATAATCCAGTCCCTGAGGATGCTGGAATGAACCTTCACCTTCGCATAGCCCTGCGCTATCTGATCTCCTCAAGGGGTAGCACCCTCCTTATCACCTTCATAGCATTCCTCGGGGTCTTTTTGGGGGTCTGTGCCATCTTGCTTACGGTAGGAGTGTTTACGGGCTTTCAGGACTCCCTCAGGGACAAAATCTTGGCAAACACGCCCCACATAATAGTCAGTCTCCTCGGCGACGAGGACAAAGAGGAGGTGAAGAAAATCGTTAAGGAGACGGAGGGTGTGGTCAGGGCGGTCCCCTTCGTAATCTACAGCGGGGTTCTGAGCTACGAGGGCAGAATTCAGCCCATAACCGTAAAGGCGGTAGACTACGGAGATAAAGACTTCAGAGAAATGATAAAGAAGCACCTTAAAGAGGGTTCCTTGGAGGGTCTCGTTTTGGGGGAAGGGATAGCGGAAAGTCTTGGGGTGAGGGTAAACGATATCGTCTTTCTCGTTTCGCCCACGGGCATCAGAACGCCCACGGGCTTTATACCCAAAACCCGCAGGATGAGGGTGGGGGGGATATTTGCAACGGGCACCTACGATAAGGACTTCGTCCTGGTCTTTATGGACGTTCGTGAGGCTAAGAGGTTTTTCAAAAGGGGCTTCAGCCTTGAGGGGATAGACGTATACGTCAAGGATCCCTACAGGGTTCAGGAGGTAAAGGAACGGCTTGAAAAGTCCCTAAAAGACGACCTGATAATAGTAAGGTCTTGGATAGACCTCAACAGACCCCTCTTTAACGCCCTACAGTTGGAAAAGCTCGCCCTGTTTTTGATCCTCCTTCTTATGGTTCTTATAGCCTCCTTCAACATAACGAGCCTCCTTTTTGTGAAAACCAAGGAGAGAACCAAGGACATAGCCATACTTAAAACCTTCGGTATGGCTCGTGGTGACATACTCAGGATATTTCTAACGGTGGGGCTTAGCATAGGTGTAACGGGGGCGTTGGTAGGAACGCTCGTGGCTTTTGTTGCCGCTTACTTTATCAACGAATACAGGCTCATCAGGGTCCCCGAAGAGGTATACATGATGAGCTACATCCCTGTTCACATAAAGCCTAAGGATGCGATAATGACCTTTGCGGGGACGCTTATACTTTCCTTTATTGCTTCCCTTATACCTTCGGTCAGGGCTTCAAAGGAAAACATAGTCTCCGTTCTCAGGAACGAATAGGCATGGTTAAGCTGAAGGAGGTTTGGAAAGTATTTCCCGACGGGACCAAGGCACTCAAAGGTGTATCCCTTGAGGTTGCAAAGGGGGAGTTTGTGGGCATAATGGGACCTTCGGGTTCGGGAAAGAGCACCCTCCTTCACATAGTAGGAGGGCTTGACAGACCCACGAGCGGAGAGGTTTACCTTATGGGAAGGGATATAAGCTCCCTTTCTGAAGAAGACCTCGTGAGGCTCAGGAAGGGAAAGGTCGCTTACATATTCCAGTTTTACTACCTGTTGGAGGACTTTACTGTCCTTGAAAATTTGACCATTATAGGTGAGATCTTGGGCGTGGAAAGACCCGAGGAAAAGGCTTCGGAGCTTTTGGAGTTTCTGCGTCTTGATCACAGAAAGAATCACAAACCCCACCAGCTTTCGGGTGGTGAACAGCAGAGGGTAGCCATAGGCAGGGCTCTGATAGGGGATCCGGAGCTTATTCTTGCGGACGAACCCACCGGCAACATAGACTGGGCTGAGGGTAGGAAGATCTTTGACCTTTTTAAAAAGCTAAACAGAGAAAAAGGTATCACCTTCTTAGTTGCTACCCACAACCCGGATCTGAAGGACTACTTTAACAGGATAGTCTACCTCAAGGACGGGGAGATAGCAGGTTCTTAACTCTCCCGCTATGGGTTAAGCTTTAATTTAAATGAAAAAGCTCAAGAAGAGGATCAAGTTCAAGGTCATCCTTCTGTTTATGCCCCTTATTACCTTGGCGGTTCGCTTGCTGGGGCGCTCAATACGTTGGAGAAAAAGATACGACTTTGACAAAGACAGGGGGGTGATATACGCCCTTTGGCACGGACACGCCCTCGCTTTGGCGCTCTTTGGCATGGACAGGGGCATATATACGATGGCGAGCAGATTCACCGACGGGGAGATCGCCACCCGTATACTCAAGGGGCTCGGCTTTGAGGTTGTCAGAGGGTCAACGGAAGAAGGTAAAGCCCATAAGGGCGGAAGGAGGGGAGCAATCCAGCTAATGCAGGCTCTTAAAAAAGGGAAAAACGTAGCCATAACCGTTGACGGTCCGAAGGGTCCTGCCTTCAGAGTAAAAAAAGGAGTAGTCTTTTTAGCTCAAAAAACGGGAGCCAAGATAATCCCCGTAGCGGTCCGATTTGAAAAGGCAAAGATCTTCAGCTCTTGGGACAGGTTTACCCTACCTTACCCCTTTACGAGGGGAGAGGTTATCATAGGGGATCCCATCTACGTTTCCGAGGGAGACGATATTGAGGAGAAGAGATCTGAGGTTGAAAGAGCCTTACGCCGAATTTCCGGAGTGAACACCTGAAGCTGAGAGAGGGAAGATGATGGATAGCCACCTTTTCTACTTCAGGTGCCTGAGAGCTGGGTATTAGGAACAAAACGTATTCAAATGATTAGATTCCACAGCTCTCAGGCTCAACCCGCTACCGCTACTACCCCCTATCCCAGAGAGGGACTCAGGGGTTACTTTGAAGAGCAGTTCCATGAGCCTCAGCCTCACAGGGTTACAGAGCTTGACAAAGAGCACCTTCAGGTTCTCGTAAAAACCAAGTTTCAGGAGCTTAGCTCCCACCCTCAATATGTTCAATGCTCCTACAAGATCTGCGTGAAATACTTTGTTCAAAACATTGTCTTTGAAAAGATTTCCCTTCCTCTCTCCCATGCAGAGGTTTTTGTCTCTCTTCTTCTGAACTTTTCTTATATCAGTGAACGGTGAAGTCTTTGAAGTGTAACTTTCATCCACCTCTACCACTTCCATTCCAAGTTCCTGAGCTTTATACCTGATTAGCTCTATCAGTCTCCTGAAAGGTATAAACACAAACTCTTGATTGGTCTTACTTCCCAAGTTTATCCTGTTCTTGCCCTCAAGGGCGTTCCTCCCAACATAGATAACTTTGTGTCCTGTCTCGTAAAGAATATCCACCACCTTCCTCGCTACCCTGTGTAGCTGTGTCTCTATCCACCTCTTC
>WFYH01000215.1 GCA_015490215.1 Aquificaceae bacterium | reverse complement strand
CCTCAGTTCTTCCTGCCCTATCAGCAGGGAAAGGGCTTTGCCCCTTATCTTCTCCATCACCTTCCATTTTATCAAGCTCAAGCTCCATAAGGAATGCGGTTTCCCCGTCCGAGTAAAACTTGGGTCTTTCCCTGACCACTTTGAAACCGAGGGACTTGTAAAGCCTTATCGCAGGCAGATTGGATTTCCTCACATCTAACTGGAGCACGCGCGCTTTGCCTTTGAGTATCTTTATAAGCTGTTTTAGGAAAAACCTTCCGAGTCCTTTGTTTCTATGCTTGCCTTCTATGGCAAAGGTCATCAGAAAAGCTTCCCCGTCTATGAGCCACACGACTGCGTAACCTATAACCTCCCCGTCCTTTTCCAATACGAACCTGTGAGAGTAGTGGAGGTTAAATTCCCTCTTGAAGGACTCAAGGCTCCAAGAGTCGGTTGTAAAGGAAGAGAGATTTATGGAGTATACCCTTTCAAGATCCCTCCAAGTCATAGGACGCACGGTCAGAGTCATCTCAGAGGCTTCCGGTGCTTCCGAAACCTCCCGCTCCCCTTGAGGTTTGGGACACCTCCTCCACCTCTACCAGCTCAGCCCTCGTTACGGGAGCTATAACCAGCTGGGCTATCCTCTCGCCCCTTTCTATAACTACCTCCTCCTGACCGAGGTTTATTAGGATCACCTTTACCTCGCCCCTATAGTCCGAATCTATAGTTCCCGGTGAGTTTAAAACGGTCACCCCCTTTTTCAGGGCAAGCCCGCTTCTGGGTCTAACCTGACCTTCGTAACCTTCAGGTATTTCAAAGATAAACCCCGTCGGTATAAGCACTCTTTGAAAGGGCTTTAGGACTACGGGTTTTTCCACCGCAGCCCTGAGATCAAGGCCTGCAGATCCATCGGTGGCATAGGAGGGAAGATCTATTCCCTCCGCATGGGGTAGTCTTACCACCCTTACGAGTATGCCCATTATCCGAGCCTGTCGGTAAGCCTCGGTCTCCCCTTTTCGTCCAGCTCAAAGACCTTAACCTTTACCACCTGACCTATCCTGAAGCGCTGACGGGCGTCTCTGGTTCTTTCCCTCATGTTCTCCACGTGCAGAAGCCCTACTTTGCCCGGGAGGATCTCCACAAAGGCACCGTAAGGTTCCACCCTAGTGACTTTACCTTCGTAAACTTGGCCTACTTTAATCTCTTCCTGAGGAGGTTCGCTTTCCCCGTCAAGACCCATAGTCGTGAACTTGGGTCTTCCCAACTCGTCTATCTCAAGGACCTTGACCTTTACCACATCTCCGACGCTGTACTTCTCACCCGCGTGCTTGACCGGCTGGGCCATTTTGGAAACGTGGAGGAGTCCTATCTTTCCGGGAAGGATCTCTATGAAGGCACCGTAAGGTTCAACTCTGGTGACCTTACCCTCGTAAACTTCCCCCACTTCTACGTCCTTGATTATGGAGTCTATTATCTCTATAGCCTTTTGGATGGCTTCATCGGAGTAGCCAGTAAGATATACCTTCCCTTCCTCTCCTACCCAAACCTTTACTTCGGTCTCTTCGTAAATTCTCCTTACATTGGCACCGCCCGGACCGATAACGAGGGGTGCTTTCTCTTCGGGGACCCTGTGGATCACTATTCTCGGAGCGTAAGGAGACAGGGTTTCTCTGGGTTTGGGTATCGCCTCATACATCTTCTCAAGGATGTATAGCCTCCCTTCCCTTGCCTGCTGGAGGGCTTTTTCCATTATCTCCCTAGTTATACCTTTTACTTTGATGTCCATCTGGATGCTTGTGACCCCGTCCTTTGTTCCCGCCACCTTAAAGTCCATGTCTCCAAGGTGGTCTTCGTCTCCGAGAATGTCCGAAAGGATAACGTATTGGTCTCCTTCAAGGATAAGACCCATAGCTATTCCAGCAACGTGCTTTCCGCCTTTTACGGGAACTCCCGCATCAAAGAGCGCCAAAGATCCTCCGCAGACGGTAGCCATGGAGGTGGATCCGTTGGACTCAAGGATGTCTGAGACCACCCTGATTATGTAAGGAAACTCCTCTTCGTCGGGTATAACGGGTTCTAAAGCTCTCTCTGCCAAAGCTCCGTGACCTATCTCCCTCCTTCTGGGAGGTCCCCAAGGACGGGCTTCACCCCCTGAAAAGGGCGGGAAGTTGTAGTGAAGCATAAAACGCTTGAAGACCTCACCCTCAGCAATGGTTTCTATCATCTGAGCCTCGTCGGGTGCGCCGAGGGTGACGGTCACGTAAGCCTGAGTTTGCCCGCGCGTAAAGATTGCACTTCCGTGGGGTCTTTCAAAGGGATGAACCTCTATGGTTATGGGTCTTATTTCATTGGGCTTCCTTCCATCTATTCTTACACCTTCTTTTAGTATTTTCTCCCTCATAAGGCGACTTTCAAGCTTCTTGAAGAAATACTTGACGTTAAAGTGGAGGTCTTCGGGGATCTGGTGAGCCTCTATGAACTCCTCAAGGATCCTCTCAAGGGCTTTGTTTCTTTCTTTCTTATCCTGAATGGAGAAGGCGGAGATGATTTTCTCGGGGCACTCCTCTTCTAAAGCTTTCTTTATATCTTCATCAAGAGTTATTCCTTCAAACTCCGCTTTGGGAACCCCCACCCTTTCTCTAAGCCTTTCCTGAGCTTCAAGGAGTTCCCTTATCGCTTCGTGACCAAAATACAGGGCTTCCGTAAGAACCTCTTCCGGGACCTCCTTGGCTCCCCCTTCCACCATGACAATGGCGTCCTTTGAACCCGCGAGGATTATCTCAAGATCCGCTTCCTTTCTTTGCTCGTAGGTGGGGTTTGCCACAAACTCCCCGTTTACCCTGCAGACTCTGACCCCTGCTATCGGTCCCTCAAAGGGTATGCGGGATATGTGAAGTGCCGCGGAAGCCCCCGTTATGGCAAGAACGTCCGGGTCATATAGGTCGTCCGCGGAGAGGGTAAGTGCAGTAACCACCACGTCGTGGAAGAAGCCTTCAGGGAAGAGAGGTCTTATAGGTCTGTCTATGACCCTTGAGGTTAGGATCTCCCTCTCGGTGGGTTTCCCTTCCCTCTTTATGAAACCGCCGGGTATCTTTCCGTAAGCGGAGGGCCTTTCCCTGTAGTCAACGGTGAGGGGTGTAAAGTCTATCTCTTTGTT
>WFYH01000214.1 GCA_015490215.1 Aquificaceae bacterium | reverse complement strand
TGGCGGTGAACGTGAACAACTACCTCAGGGAAGATGCCCACCTTCTCTTTAGGTTGGGGGTCTCTTACTACAAAACGGAGGACTGGAGGAAGTCCATTCTGTACCTTGAACTCACCCTCAGGAACGACCCCTTCAGCATTTACACCGACAGGACCCATTACTACCTTACCCTCATAAATCTTGACACCAAAAACTTCAGGGATGCTTACGCCCACCTTAAGAAGCTTTTGGAGAACGACAAACTCTTTTACAGTAAGCTGTCGCAGATACTCTACTCTTCCCTTTGGCTATACGAAGATTTCCTGAAAGCGTACGCTGGCGAGTTTGCGGGCTACAGGAAGATACTCCTTGATTTGGGATGGCTAAACGTAGAAGACGCCTTCGGGGAGCTACCCGCCCTCGGTCTTTACTACTTTTCCCTCAAAGAGAAACAGCTCAGACCCGAGGAGAAGGAGTTTTTAAAGGTCAAAAAGGTCACCCTCCCCGATCTCGTCCTTGAGGGCGAGGTGGTGGTCTTTGACCCCTTTGTTGAAAGGGTGCGGAGCGTATACGAAAAGCTCAGGTTCTTTGAAAAGAAAGAGGCTCAGCTCATTTCCGAGATCTACTACACCAACAGGGACAACTTCTTCAGGCTCTTCGGATACCCGAAGGGTGTGGAGCTCCTCGCCCGATCCCTCGTTTACTTGGGAGATGCGGAGGCAAAGAAGCTCCTGAGACACTTGGCGGATAGGGGCGTAAGATACCTCCTCGGAGCCAAGTTAAGCCTTTTGGAAGGTAGACCGAAAGCTGCGGCAAGGCTCTTGGCTTTGGGCATGCCCCTGCTCAAAGGGGATGACCTCAAGGAGGCGAAACTGCTCCTTAGCTATCTGTCCGAAGACCTTGAGGGTCTTTTGGCGGCGGTAAACGAGATTGACTTCAAGCACCCCCGATTTTCGGGCTACGAATCTATGGTTACCTTAAAGGTAGCGGATCTGCTCTTTGAAAAGGGCTACGTTGAAGAGTCCCTTCCCTTCTACCGAAGAGTGGTAGAGAGGGGTATAAAGGGGGCGGACTACTGGTGGGCGATGTTCAGGATAGCCCAAATCAGCGAAGCCATAGGAGACAGAGAAACCCTCAGATGGGTTGTAAACAAAGCCAAGGAGGAAGATAATATATGGAGCAGGGCTATCAGATCCCTCTGGGAGGGCTGATGTGGACATTTTTAAGGGTGTAGAGAAGGTAAAGCCTTACTTGGATTACAGCTGGAAAAGGCACAAGGTAATTTTGAGCAACATAGCCAATGCGGACACCCCCAACTACAAGGCTTTAGATGTGGTGTTTAAGAAGGAAGTTCAAAAGCTATCCCTGAAGGTTACCCGTCCCAAGCACATAAAACCTCCCGAAGAAAAGGTAAGGTTTCAAGTGGTTGAGATTAAAAGGGGTCTCGTGGGTAACGATAAGAACAATGTAAGCGTGGAAGAGGAGATGGCAAAGCTCGCCCAAAACAGGATAGCCTACGAGGTCTACATGAGGATGGCTTCAGGTAGCATAGATAAGCTCAACAACGTTATAAGAGGTGGTAGGAGATGAACGACATCTTCAGAGCCTTTCAGATAAGCGCTTCGGGTATGTACGCCCAGAGGATAAGGATGAATACCATCGCCTCCAACTTGGCGAACTATGAGTCTTTTAAACAAACGGGTGAACCCTTTACCAAGCTTGAGGTGCTCTTTGAGGCGGTCTACAACCCCGAAAGGTATCAGAAGGGAGAGGTTCCTGTAAGGGTAAGGGAGATAAGGGAGTCGGACGCCCCCTACAAGATCATCTTTGACCCTGACCACCCCATGGCGGACGATCAAGGTTACGTTCGCCTTCCCAACGTGGAGCTTGCCAAGGAGATGGCTGATATGATCTCCGCCATGAGGAGCTACGAGGCTAACCTGAACGCCTTCAACCTCACCCGCGAGATCGCCAACACCACCATAGAACTATGGAGATAGAGGGCATAAACTCTCCTCTCTTTGAGCAGTTTCTGAAAGAAAAGAAGAAAAAGATAGAAAATCCCGAAGACTTTACCGAGGTTTTGAAAGAGTTCGTCCAGTGGGTGGACGCCCAGCAAAAGAAGGCAAAGGCGGTCAGGGAAGCGGTTTTGCGGGGAGAGGACATACCCCTCCACCAGATGGTCATAGAGTTTGAAAAGGCGAGCCTTGCCCTGAACCTCCTTATAGAGGTGAGAAACAGGCTACTTGAAGGTTTCCAAGACCTCATGAGGATGCAGGTATAGTATGGCGGACGCCAGAGAGATCTTTAACAACCTAAAGGAAAGGTTTAACGCCCTGCCCACCTACCAAAAGGCGCTTGTTATTGGGGTCCCTGCGGTTTTAATCTCCTTAATAGCCACCGCAATCATCTACTCCCTCAGACCCGAGTATGCGGTTCTCTACGGAAACCTGAGTCCCGAGGACATGAATGTAATCCTCACCGAGCTTGACAAGGAAGGAGTCAAATACAAGGTGGGAAGGGATGGCAGAACCATACTCGTTCCCGAAGATCAGGTGAGGGACATAAGGCTCAAGCTTGCTGCAAAGGGTGTTCCCAACAAGGGGGTGATAGGCTACGAGCTGTTTGACAAGAGCACCATAGGACTATCCGAGTTCCAGCAAAGGGTGAACTTCAAAAGGGCAATAGAGGGGGAGCTTGTGAGAACCATTCTCAGGTTCAAGAACATAGAGGACGCAAGGGTTCACATAGCCCTCCCAGAAAAGTCAATATTCTTAAGGGACGAAAAGGAGGCGAGTGCCTCCGTTTTTATAAAGGTAAAACCCGGTTATGAGATAACCCCCGAGCAGGTGCGTGCCATCAGGAATCTCGTAGCCGCAAGCGTGGAAGACCTAAAGCCCGAAAATGTAGTTGTAATTGACGACAAGGGTAGGAACCTGACCGCCCTCCTTGAGGAGGAAGAGGACGAGACCCTTTCCAACAAGCAGCTCAAGATAAGGAAGGAGTTTGAGAGGGAGCTTGAAAAGAAGATCCAAACCGCCTTGGAGGAAGCCCTCGGATACGGGAACGTAAAGGTGAGGGTATCCGCAGAGCTTGACTTTACGAAGGTTCAAAGGAAAGAGGAGCTTTACGATCCCGACATGACAGCGGTGGTAAGCGAACAGAAGAAGAAGGAAAAAACAACCGCCGTTCCCGTGGGGGGTGTCCCCGGTGCGGAAGCAAATATCCCGCCCGGAACAGGTGCGGTGATGGGGCAAGCTCAGACGGTTACTGAGAGGAAAGAGAGCATAACCAACTACGAGGTCAGTAAAAGAGAGGTGGTAGCGGTAGACCCCACTCTGAAGGTAAAGAGGCTCAGCGTTGGGGTGATAGTAAACAGCGAACTCAAGGACGTGGATATTGAAGGGATAAAAAACATAGTGGTAGCCTCCGCAGGAATTGACCCGAAGAGGGGAGACACCGTATCGGTTGTAGCTATACCTTTCAAGAGACCAGCCCCGATTACACCTGTGGAAAAGCCCTTCTACAAGGATCCCAAGGTTCTCGTTCCCCTGCTGGTGGGAGCTATACTGGGCATCCTGATCCTCTTCGGTCTGCTTAGGATGCTCAGGAAGAAGCCTCCCGTTGAAGAAATTGAAGTCGTTCCCGAAGAGGCTGTTGCCGAAGAGGTTACCATCGCCGGAGCCGAAGCCCTGAGGGAGACCGCTAAGGAGCTTGAAATTGTCAAAACCATAACCGACGTTGCCCGCAAGGAACCCAAAAAGGTCGCTGCCCTGCTTAAGATATGGCTAAGGGAGGAATAGGTTTTTTACTTTTACTTTTTGCGATGTGTCTGTCTTTTCCCGCAGTTTTTGATCCTTCCGAAAGGCACTTTATCGCAGAGGAGTCAAAAAAACTGAACATACCCGTTCCCGACAGGAAGGAAGTTTACAGATACCTCTCCCAGATGCTCAAAGACAAGAAGAGCCTTGAGACAGCTTTCAGGAGAGCAAGCCTCTACCTTCCCTACATAAAACCTATCCTTAAAAAACACGGTCTTCCCGAGGAGCTTGCCCTCCTTCCTATGATAGAGAGCGGTTTTAATCCCTTTGCGGTTTCAAAATCCGGTGCGGGTGGACTTTGGCAGCTTATGCCGACAACCGCAAGGAAATACGGTCTTAGGGTTGACGAAAACATTGACGAGCGCTTTGATCTGCTCAAGTCCACCGAAGCCGCCGCCAAATACCTGAAGGACCTCTACAAGAAGTTCGGCAGTTGGGAGCTTGTCCTTGCCGCATACAACTGCGGTGAGGGGTGCGTGAAGAGAAGAACCTCCGGCAGGGACTTTTGGAGGACCAAGTGGGCACTTCCGAAGCAAACGAGAAAGTATGTTCCCCTCTTCTTTGCAACACTTCTTATAGCC
>WFYH01000213.1 GCA_015490215.1 Aquificaceae bacterium | reverse complement strand
CTTTTCAGAGAAAAGGGGTGTCTTTACTACCTTGCTTACTTACCCAGAGGGTGCACTCAGGGGTTGTGTAGGCATAGTTTACCCCGTCTATCCCCTCTGGAAGGCTGTCGTTGATTCCTCTATTTCTTCCGCTTTCAGAGATCCCCGTTTTAAGCCCCTCTCCGAGGAGGAACTGAATAGGGTGGTCTGGGAGCTTTCGGTTCTCACCCCTCCGCAGGAGGTGCCAAAGGACGGTCTTCCTGGGATCGTAAAGATAGGAAGGGACGGTCTTATGGTGGAAAGGGGAACTCATAAAGGGCTTCTCCTTCCGCAGGTTCCCTTGGAACATGGGTGGGATGCCTTGGAGTTTTTAAGGCACACCTGTCTGAAGGCTGGTCTTCCCGAAGACTGTTGGAGGGATCCTCAAACCAAAGTTTACAGGTTCTCCGCAGACATCTATCTTGAAAGGGAACCCAAGGGGGAGGTGGTAAAGGTTGAAACTTGAGGATCTGAAAAGGATACAGATAGAATGCGCCAAGAGGGTCATTCGGGAGGACGACTTTGAAAGTGTTGAAACTGTAGGGGGTATGGACCTTACCTTTGAGAAACTGGACGAAACCCCTACAAGGGCGTGGGCGAGCTTGGTTGTGATTGAGGTTAAAACCCTTAAACCCGTATACAACCTTGTGGTGGAGGACGAGGTTACCTTCCCTTACATCCCCACTTTTTTAGCCTTTCGGGAGATGCCTCTTCTGCTAAAGCTCTACGAAAAGGCGAAGGTGAAACCGGACGTTTTCTTCATTGATGGGCAGGGTATTGCCCACCCGAGGGGTTGCGGTATAGCCTCCCACTTCGGAGTGGAAACGGGAGAGGTGACGGTAGGCGTTGCTAAGAGTAAGCTCTTCGGCTACTACAGGGAGCCTCCGAAGGAAAGGGGCAGCTTTTCCTATCTAAAAAGCGGAGGAGACATAATCGGTGCAGCAGTGAGAACCAAGGACTCCACGGCTCCCGTCTTTGTCTCCGTAGGGCACAGGATAAGCCTAAAAACGGCTATAGACCTCGTTCTTAAAACCGCAAAATACAGGATACCCGAGCCTACCCGCTTAGCCCACAACCTCCTTCAGAAGGTCAGGCGTGGGACCCTCTTCTGAGAGACTTTCCAAGACCTTGTAAGCTTCGGGGATAAGCTCAATCAGGTCTCCCGCCCTTACAGACTCCCTGTGGAGCTTTCTCTCCGCCAACTCTCCCGCTACCCCGTGAAGGGTTACACCCACCAAGAGGGCGGAAAGGATGTCCGCAGTTCTACCCATCAGGGAAACGAGTATTCCCGACAGGACGTCCCCGCTTCCCCCCTTTGCCATAGCGGGTGTCCCCCTTACCGAGAGGAAAGCCCTCCCGTCAGGCGTAGATACAACCGTCCTTGCGGACTTTAGAACCAAAAAGCAACCGTAGCGGGTGGAAAAGTCCTGTGCTACATCTATAAGGTTTTCATTGATCTCCTTGGGTTCCAATCCGGTCAGCCTTGAAAATTCCCCCACGTGGGGGGTCAATACGGCGGGAGCTCTTCTCTTTTTGAGGATTTCAAGGTTTCCCAAATCCGCCAAGTTGTTTAAGGCATCCGCATCAAGGAGGAGCGGTTTTCCCCAGTTTAAGATTATCTCCCTAACTATATCCTGTCCCTCTTCGTATCTGCCCATACCCATCCCTAAGGCTAAGGCGCTTATTCTCTCCTGCATAGAGACTATCTCTTTCACAGAAAAGACCGACAGCCTGTCCCCTTCTGGAAGGGGCAGACTCATCTCCTCAAGGAGGGACGTCTCAAAGATGGGATTAAGTTCAGAGGGCACTCCCGCCGTTACCAGACCGCTACCGGTTTTTGTGGCTGACCTGCAAGCCATTATCACCGCTCCCGTTTTCCCCGGACTCCCGCCGACTATAAGGACATGCCCTTCTTTGGTTTTGTAAGTGTCCCTTTCCCTGCGGGGTAGCTTTAGGGTTTTCGGATCTATAAGCTCCCTCTTTATCTCCTGTGCCAAGTAGTTGGGTATGCTTATATCCGCAACCATCACCTTTCCGCAGAGTTTTGAGGAGGGAAAGAGGAGGTGGCAAACCTTCGGAAACTGGAAGGTTACGGTAACGTCTGCTTTTACGGAAGGTTCGTAAACTCTTCCGCTGTCTGCGGAAAGTCCCGAGGGCACATCCACAGCCAAGACCCTTTTTGCTTCTCTGTTGATCTTTTCTATGACCTGCCCCGCTTTCCCTTTTACGGGTGGAGAAAACCCGGTTCCGAAGATGGCATCCACAACAAGGTCGTAGCTTCCAAAGTCAGCTTCCCCCTCAAGGGGCTTAAGCCCAAGCTTTCTTAATACGGAAAGCTGATAGTCCGCATCCCCCTTAGGGTCTCCGAGAGGGAGGACAAAGTCAACCTTCTTCCCTATCAAATGAAGCATCCTTGCAAGAGCAAGACCGTCCCCCCCGTTGTTTCCCTTTCCTGCTACCACGAGGATCTTTTCAGCCTCGGGAAACTCTTCTAAAACGACCCTCAGTAGCGCCCTCGCCGCATTTTCCATAAGCACGAGAGAGGGTATACCTATCTCCTCTATCGTTTTTCTGTCTATATTTGCCATCTCTTGCGCTTTAAGGATTTTCATGCTTTCCTATTCTATTCATAATTTTCCCTGTAAGGAGGGGTTTGCCATGGGTCCTGAACAGATGCTGAAGAGCTTTCCTGATCAGCTTCAGTGGGAGAAACTTGATATTGACCTCTCCCTATACCATACGGTCACCTTCTGCGGTATGGGGGGGTCGGGCATAGTCGGAGACATAGCCAAAACTTGGCTTGAGCATCGGGGTTGTAAGGTTCCCGCCCTGAGCTACAGGGGATACGGTCTCCCTAACTGCGTGAAGGGTGAGGAACACTTGGTTGTCTGTGTTAGCTACAGCGGAAACACGGAAGAGACGCTGAGCAACTTCAAGGAAGCTATGGAAAGGCAGGCTACCGTGATCTGCATAAGCTCAGGCGGAAAACTTAAGGAGCTTGCTCAAAGTAGCGGTGTTCTGCATTTAGAAATACCCTCGGGATACGCTCCGAGATACGCCCTCGGCTTTATGCTCTCCAAGGTTCTTGCAGTTTTGGGCATAGACAGGGAGGAGTTAGAGGACGCCAGAGAAAACCTGAAAGCGAACTATGAAGAGATAAAGAAAAAAGGCGAGGAGATAGCCCAAAAGCTGTTCGGATACGTGCCCGTCATATACTCCACGCCCCTTACCGAGGCGGTTGGCTTTCGGTGGAGGACTCAGATAAACGAAAACGCCAAGACCCTTGCTTACACCGCTGTCCTTCCGGAGATGCACCACAACGAAGTGGTGGGTCTTGAAAACGCCCAGATAAGGGAAAGATGCTCCTTCGTGGTTATGTTTGACCCCAAAGACCACGAGAGAATAAGAAGGAGAGTGGACATAACCATAAAGATCCTGAAAGACATGGGTGTGGTTCCCATCGTTATCGGTGGCGACGGAAACTCCTTCTTGGCGAGGACCCTTTACCTTATCCATGTAGGGGACTGGATGAGCTACTACCTCGCCGGTAGATACAAGTTTGACCCTCTGCCCGTAAAGACCATAGACGCCATAAAGG
>WFYH01000212.1 GCA_015490215.1 Aquificaceae bacterium | reverse complement strand
TGGACCTTGGACGTGGTTTTAGCCTCAAGGGGTTATCCGGAAAATCCCGAAAAGGGGAAAGAGATAAGAGGGCTTGAAGAGGTCAAAAAAATGGAGGATGTGGTTGTATTCCATGCTGGGACTACCCTGAAAGACGGAAAAGTTGTCACAAACGGGGGAAGGGTTTTAAATGTTTGCGCCTACGGAAAAACCCTCAGGGAGGCAAAGGAGAGAGCTTACGAAGCGGTTTCAAGAATCTACTTTGAGGGCATGCACTACAGGAAAGACATAGGGGACAAAGCCTTTAAGTATCTGTCCTGAGGATCCTCTTTTCGTAAATCTTAAAAAGGGAAAAGAGCGTAGTGAAGATAATGGGTCCCAAGAAGAGACCTATAAACCCGAATTTTAAAAGCCCGCCGATAGTGGCGAAGAATAGAACCACATAGGGTATGTGCACCCCCTGTTTTATTATCAGGGGTCTTATGAAGTTATCCACCGAAGAGATAAGGAGGAAACCCCACAGCCCCAAAAAGAGTGCCTTTCCGATACCTTCCTCAAAGAACACGTAAACCGCAAGGGGGAACCAAACCGCCGAAGCTCCGAAGGGGGGAATAAAAGCGGCAAAAAAGGTAAGGGCGCTCCATATAAGCGAGAATTTGACCCCCACTATGGTGTAGCCCACAAGACCTATCAGCGCTTGCAGACCTGCAGTTCCTACGGATCCATAAACTACAGCCAAAACGGTTTTGTATATAGTGGAGAAAACGCTTTCAAGATCCTCTTCCTTCATAGGGATTAACCTTTCCAACCTGCGGAGTATCTTCGGACCGTCTCTTAGGATGAAAAAGAAGGTCAGCAGGAATACGAATATGTAAAAGATGTTTTTCCCTGCGGAAAAAGCTATCTGACCGAGCTTGTCGCCCAAGAATCTGAGGATTTGGTTCAGAGAGTCCGCTAAGATCTTTCGGGATTCTTCCCTTTGGATAAAGTCAAATACGGGAGAAAGCCTCTCAAGGTAACCCTTAAGGGCTGGATGATTTCTTAGACCGTCTATAAGTTCCTGATAGCTGTGTGCCTGAAGGTAGAGCAAAACCTTCTGCGTCAGGTCTATCATCTGCTCCAGCAGCAGAACGCTTACCACGCTCAGGGGGACTATCATGAATAGCAAAACCAAAAGGCTCGTTGCAAGTGCGGAGAGAGTATCGCTCCTGAGAAAACCTTTAAAGAACTTGTGAACAGGATACAGAACTATCCCAACGACTATAGCCCACAGAATGGGAACTGCAAAGGGGAGCAGGATAAGGAGTGCGGTCAGAAAAAAGAAGGTTATAAGCGCCAAGAAGAAAAGCAGGTATATCTTTTCCCTCTCCATGAGGTATAAACAATTTTAAGGGTCAAAGAAAGGGGACCGATATCCATCCTTTGCAGTAAGATTGGGAAGGTGGTAAGTTTGATAAAAATCCGACCTTTTCTTCTACCCTTCAGCTATCTCTATGGGAGTGCGGTAGCCCTAAGGAATTATCTATACGATAGAGGTTTTTTAAAAACCTACGGTGTGCCCGTTCCCGTAGTGTCGGTAGGAAACCTCTCCGCAGGAGGGACAGGTAAGACCTCCCTTGTGAGATTTTTAGCAGGTGAGCTTTCGGGAAAGGTGCACCTTTGCATTTTGCTGAGGGGATACAAAAGGTCTACAAAGGGAACACTTATCGTATCGGAAGGGGAAGGTCCCCTTGTCGGTCACTCCGAAGCCGGTGATGAAGCTTTCATGCTTGCCAAACTCCTTAAAGGAGTTTCCGTTGTCGTCTCCGAAGACAGATACGAGGGAGCCCTAAGGGCAGTCAGAGATCTGAAGGCGGAACTTATACTCCTTGACGACGGGTTTCAGCACAGGAGGTTAAAAAGAGATCTTGATATAGTCCTTTTAAGGAAAAGAGATCTATCGGATAGGCTCCTGCCTGCGGGTTTGCTCAGGGAGCCCCTCAGCTCCCTCAAAAGGGCGGATGCGATCGTCCTTTCTTACCAAGATCTTGAACCTTTTTCCTTTTCCTTCGGAGATAAAAGGATCTTTAAAATGTTTCGCAGAAACTGGCATCTCAAAGACCGAACATTTGCAGAGATACCTTTAGAAAAACTGAAGGGGAAAGAGATAATAGCCTTTGCGGGTCTGGGAAGCAACGAACAATTTTTCGCAACCTTAAAACGCTTAGGTTTTGCCCTGAAAAATACCCTGTCCTTTCCCGACCACCACCACTACAGGGACTTTAGACCGAAAAAAGGGGAAATCTACATAACCACCCTCAAGGATATGGTAAAGCTGCCGTCCTACGATAACGTCTTTGCCCTTGACTTCCACCTTGAGGTGGAAGGGCTTAAAGAGTTTGTCCTTTCAGCCATAGGTATGTCATCGTAAACCAAATCAAGCTGAGGACCAAACCTGCGACAAATAGATAGGAGACACCTGCTTTCAGAAAAATACCTCCCAAGGCTCCTCCCACAAAGGCTCCTATAAACTGGGATGTATTGTAAACGCCAACCGCAAGCCCCCTTATATCCCTGTGGGTTATCTTGGTAAGCAGGGATGGAAGGATAGGTTCAAGGAAGTGAAAACCCACAAAGTATAGGAGCAGAAAGCCTACAAGCCCCCAAAAGCTGTGGACCAGCAACCCCAGAGCGTATCCTGCACCTATGAGGGCTATACCCAAGAGGTAAACCTCCTTTATCTTGCCCTTTTTCTCCGCAACAATAGTTGAAGGAACCATCACCGCTACCGATACCAAGATTACGGGAAGGTATATCTTCCAATGGTCGGATTTGGGCATGTGGTGGGTGTGTATAAGCTCAATGGGGATAACCGTGAATATGGATACCAAGAGCATATGAAGGAGGGCTACCGAAAGGTTAAGCATATTGTGTCCTGTGCTTTTGAAGATTTCACCCATGTGGGAAAGGGAAGGTTCTATCTCCTTATGGTGCTTTTTGGGCTCCTTTATAAAAAGGAGTATGTAGAGCATGGCAAGTGTAGAAAGAACGGCGGTAAGAAGGAAGATAAAGGGAACCCCAAACTTACCCGCAAGGATGGGAGCAACGGTTATGCTGAAGGCAAAAGAAAGCCCCACCGAAGCTCCTATATGGGCGAAGGCTTTGGTCCTTACCTCCTCCCTTATGAGATCCGCAGCCAAGGAAACCGCCGCAGAGGATATCGCCCCAGCCCCCTGAAGAAGCCTTGCCCCTATCATGGTCCAGACATTTCCCGCTACCGCTGCGAGCAAACTTCCAAGTATGTAAGCGATAAAACCGAAGGTTATTACGGGTTTCCTTCCTATCTTATCCGACAGGTAACCGAAGGGTATCTGAAGAAGGGCTTGAGTGAGACCGTATATGCCCATTGCTATCCCGGTAAGGAGATGGGTGCTTCCTTCAAGGCTTTTCACGTAGGGAGCAAGAACGGGTAGCAGAAGGAAGAGTCCGAGCATACGGGCTACCACCGCAAAGGTGATGCCCGCAAGGGTTTTTCTCTCTTGGGGTGTGAACATAAGCGCCAATCTATATTAGCACAGGCGGGAGTTTGGCTCACGACTGAAGGGTGGTCTTTATTATCTCCAAGAGGGTAAGAAGAACCTTCTTAACATCTTCTTTATTTTTTGCGGATAAGGGTATCACCGGTATACCCTCATCCTCGGATATATCAAGGGCGGAGGCTACGTCTTCTGCAGACCAAGCGTTGGGCAGATCCTGCTTGTTTGCACCTACCACTATGGGAACGGGAAAGCGGGACTGAAAGAAGTTTATTATCCTCCTTGCCTCGTGGAAGGTCTTAGGATCGGTGCTGTCTACGAGAACGATTATTCCAAGGGCGCCCTCTCCGAGTATCTCCCACATGAAATCAAATCTGGACTGCCCCGGTGTTCCGAAGAGGTAAAGCTCGTGCTCGTCATCTATGCGGATCTTCCCGAAATCCATAGCTACTGTGGTATAGTCCTTTACCCCTTTTTCCGCTGATGAAGAGGTTTTCCTCTCGGTGGATACGGTCTTTATCTCGCTTACGGTGTTTATGAACTGGGTCTTTCCCGCCGCAAAGGGACCAGCGATAACTATCTTTATCTTTTTTATTTCCTTCATTCCGCCCCCTTAGAGTTGCTTTATCTTCTCTATAATCTTTGCTAGCAGATCAAGGGTTATAGAAGGTCTTTGCATCCTTTCCTTTCTCTTTCTGCGGATTATTCCGGCGGCAAGGAGCCCGTAAAGTGCTCTGTCAACGGTGAGCCTGTCAAGACCCGACTCCTTTCTTATCTCTTCCACGGTTCTTGAGCCGTCCACAAGGGAGAGAACCTTTTTTTCTTCCTCGGTGAGCTTTACCCTGCCAGCTTTGACGTCTGCATCGGGGGCTTTTTCAAATACCAAAAGCTCGTCGGAGATTTTCCTCTCTACTTCTTCTTCGGTCAGGTGACGTGAAGCTCTCATTATAAGCTCTTCCACCGGGTAGTAGACCGGCACGTCGCTTTCATACTTTATAAACCCGGGAGTGAAAGAGAATATCCCCTCCTTCATACCGAGGCGCGGGAGGAAGAAGCGTTCTATGGCTTTGTGGATGTCTTCCCTTCTTATGCGGAGCTTGTTTATCAGCTGATCAAAGTTTCTGTCCGTGTAGACGCGGAATACCTTGTCCACAGGTCTGGCAAAGACAACCTCTCCGTCTTTTATGTAGTAGGCAACTATCATGTCCTTCCACTCAACTAAGAGGACACCGCTCTTTTTATCCTTGGCAAGAACTTGGAGTATATCGGCGAAACTGAAGGTGGAAAGATCTCCGGTTAGAGCCATGAAAGTTTACCCTATAGCCTCTTTGAGTTGCTGCTGAGCCTTCTTTATTTCCATAAGAAGCAGACCCAGCTTTGCGGTGTTGCTTGCAAGAACCGTAAGAACTGCATCCTGTCCTATACCCGTCAGAACTATGTATCCACCCTCTCCCTTTATGGTTATCTGCTCAAGAAGACCCTTCTGAAGTTCCTCCGAGACCCTCTCTCCGAGGGAGAGAATTGCTGCGCTCATGGCAGCAACCCTGTCCTCCTCTATTCCGGGTTTGAGCACCGAAGAGATGGGAAGTCCGTCCGCACTTACCAGAACTGCACCTTCAAGTCCGGAACTCTTGATAAGCTCCTGCAGGATACTTTCATACCTGTCCATTTCCTTTTACCCTCCTTGAGATTCCTTGAAGAAGTTTATATCTGCACTTATATCCGCATGCAATCTCTGCAACTCCTTTATCCCCTCCTGCAGCTTGTTAAGATCTATTTTACCGTCTTCCTTTTCTATGGCGGAGATTATGTTTTCCAAAACCTTTCCGCACTCGGTGAGGTTTTTCTGAATTCTAAAGAGCTTTTCCTTGTATATGTCAAAGGTATGCTGTATTGACTGTCCCAAGGCTCCGACGGGATCAAGTCCTGAGGGGAATTCAACGTCTATAAAGCCCTCTTGCGCCTTTTCCAAGCTTACGAGTATACCCGAAGCCTTCTCGGATATGGAATCTATCTGATCTTGAAGCTCTGTGATTTCCCTTTTGTATCTCTCTTCAAAGGTCTCCACCAGCTCCTTTATGCTTTGAACCACACCGAGGATCTCCTCGTGTATGGGTATAGGGACCACAGGCTTTTCTTCCCTTTCCTCCATAATGTCTATAACGTAGATGAGCTTTCCGAACAGTTCCTCTATCTTCCCCTTGGTCCAGAGGATATTAAAGAGCATCCAAAATATGGCTATGGCGAAACCTATTCCTGCAGCTACGTGGGGGCTCAGCTTACCGAAATACATCAGAACCCCAGCTAAGAGGATCCCCAGTATGAAGGAGGAAAAGGCAAAGAATCTGAGCAACTCTCCTGCAAGAGAAGAGAGCCTTGGCACCTCAACCATCTATCTTCTCTCCCCCTTTATTTAAGTCTATCATTAAAAAGGGGTATTTAATCCCCGCTGTCTTCTACGAACATCTCCCTCTTCATAGCCACTTTGCCCGTCCTTGCCATTTCCTTTATACCAAAGGGTTTAAGCAGCTCAACGATAGCGTTTATCTTATCTTCATCCCCAGTTACCTCAAGGGTGTATGTCTCAGGGGAAACATCCACTATCTTGCCCCTGAATATCTCTGCTATTCTGAGAACCTCATCCCTTGCCCTTGCGGTAGGCGTGTGAACTTTTATCAGAACAAGCTCTCTTTCCACATGGGGAACGTCCGTGATGTCCCTTACCTTGAGGGTGTCAATTAGCTTTCTGAGCTGTTTTACTACCTGATCTATAACTATGTCATCCCCTATCACCTCTATAGTCATTCTGGATACGCCCGGTTCGTGGGTTTCACCCACCGAAAGGCTTTCTATGTTATAGCCCTTGCCAGCTATCAGGGTAGCTATTCTGGCGAGAACCCCGATCTCGTTTCTGACCTTAACATTGATGATGTGCTTCCTTACCTGTCCCTTTCTGGTTTGCCTAAGCTTGGGCGACTTTGAAACGCTCAGCTCCTGAATACTCATGACTTAAATAGCCTATTTCCTCAAAGGGTTGGTGTCAAGAG
>WFYH01000211.1 GCA_015490215.1 Aquificaceae bacterium | reverse complement strand
TAACCCTATAGTTGACCATCATCCCCGCATCGTGGTGCTCAAGTATGTGGCAGTGGAAGAGGTAAACCTGCTCCTCGCCGAAGCTGTGACTCATGTCTATAGCAACCTCTACCGTTTCGTTTGGACCAACTATTACGGTATCCTTCCATCCACGATCGGTAGCTCTCAGGTTTCCCGAAGACCTTCTCAACACCTGAAACTGAAATCCGTGGAAGTGCATGGGGTGATACATCCCCGTGTTGTTGGTTATCTTGAATATGACTACATCTCCGTTGGAGTAATTGTAGCCGTAATCCGCCAGAGCGTTGTTTTCATCCCAGATATTGCCGTCTATGTTAAACCTGCCGTTGGACATACCGAGGGTAACGTTTTGGGTGGTTGCAGAGGATGTATCTATTGGATTTACGGCAGATAGGTTTGAGGGGATCGTCCTGTCATAGGTAGAGTCCCTCACAACCCTCAGCTCAAGAACTTCAAACTCTCTGTTTATAAGCTCCATCCTTCCTCCCATTCCGCCTCCGCCCATTCCCACGAGGTTGTGGCTCAGGCTGTAAAATCTCAAAACGTCGTTCACGTTGGCGTCCCTGAAGTCTACAAGAATATCTATCCTCTCTCCGGGGGCAACGAGGATTTCGGTAACCTCACGGGCTCTGTCAAGCAGCCCACCCTCAACGCCGATTACCCAAAAACGCATGTTTTGAGATCCTCTCTTTAACACTAGTCTGTAAGGTCTTGCGTTGGATCCGTTAAGAACCCTGAAGCGGTATATCCTCCTTTCCACCTCAAGGTAAGGGTTGGGAGTGAGATTTACAAGAACCGTCTCCCCCCAAAAGCCCATGTTTCCGTTCATACCCATAGGGTTGTAAACGAGGTTACCACTTGAGTCAAAGGTCTTGTCCTGAATTATCAAGGGAATGTCTGTAACCCCGTAGCTGAGGTCCAAAGCACTTTTGAGATTATCTTCGTCCGTGTCTTCAATGATTATCATGCTCGCAAGCCCGTGGTAAACCTGATAGCCCGTCCTTCCGTGTGGGTGGGGATGGTAAAGGTATGTGCCTGAGCGGTCAATTATAGTGAACGCGGGGTAACTGTAGGTTTGTCCGTTTCCAACAGCAAAGTAAGGATGCCCGTCCGATCTCCAAGGTGCCCTGAAGCCGTGCCAGTGGACTATACTCTTTTCACCGATTTGATTTACGAAGTCAACGGCAAAGTTGTCGCCGTTTCTTAGAACTATAATGGGGTTGTAGTAGGTTTTACCGTTTTCTTCAACCATGTATGTAAGCATGGGCGTTTGCTTTCCGGGAAAGATTTCAAAAACAGCACTCTGAGCTTTTAAGGTAAACCTCCCAGGAGGTTTGTAGTAGCCGAGCAATCCTCCTTGATCGGAGGGAAGGTTGAGGGGGTTTTTGGAAGAGTCTGCTGAACCGTTAGAAGAGCCTCCACCTCCTCCACAGGCGGAAAGCCAAGCTCCCGTGTATAGTAATCCTGCTCCCAAAATAGAAGCCTTCAAAAACTCTCTCCTGTTCATGAATAACCTCCCTTAGTTTTTTCGGGTAAAGAATGTAAACCAAAAACGTTAGCGCAGCGTTACCTCTATACGAAACTTCCCCTCTTTGTATTCTGCTTTTACTTGCCAACCCAACTCGGTGCAAAGCTTTTTGACAATAGCTAATCCTAAGCCTAATCCCCTTTGGGACTCTCTGTAATATCTCTCAAACAGGCGGTTAGGGTTCTTTACGGGTTTGCTGGGGTTTTCAACACTCAAGCCTGCTCTATTAAGGGACACGCTAATGTAACCTTCAGAGGTGTATTTAAAGGCATTTTCAAGGATGTTTGCCACTATCCTTCTTACCGCCTCTGTGTCCGCCTTTACCCTTACCTCTTCTAACCGGCTCTCAACCTTTATATTTGGATATACAGCCTTCAGACTTTCAATCTCCCGATAGATGATCTCCTTTAGATTTACCTCTTCCATCTTCAGGCGTATCTCCCTTTTGAGAACCCTAAGGTTTTCGTTTAGTCTTTTGAGTTGCTCAAGTGCGTATTCTGCCCTGCTGATTTCCTCATCCTTATACTTTTTACTGAGGATCTTAAGATTTACCTGAAGGGTCATTAGGGGTGTGTTTATGTCATGAACTATGTCCCTTGTAACCTCATCTATCATCACCAAAGCCTTTCTGAGGGGATTTATCGCATACAGAGAAAAGGCGAAAGAAAGCCCCAAGGCAAGCACGGTGGCAAGCCCGAAAAAGAAAAGGTGCCCCAAGATAAGCTCCTTAAGATCCTTTTCGTATCTCTCTCTCGGATAGATTATCTTTAGGGCATCCTTTTGAGACACAGGCACAGGAACCACTATGTAAAAACCCTCTTCCCCTTCAAATAGTTCATAGAATCTTGTTTCCTTCTCCACCGGGACTATGTCTATTGAGAACTCTTCCCCTTCAAAAGTGTAGCTGTAGTTTTTAAGCTCTAAAAAAATCTTTTCTTTCAGATCCGAGAGGCTTCCCCTAAAGGAAAGGTAAAAGACAAGGACGAGGAATATTTCCATGGTCACAAAGAAAAGGATCAAACCCTTCAAGAGGGCTTCCTTCTCGTAAGAGGTTTTTGGAAGTAGATCTTTAATCAACCGTATACCCTATTCCTCTGACGGGTTTTATGTCTATGCCCGTTTTCTTGCGCAGTTTGTTTATCATGACCCTCAGAGCTGTAGGTGAAGGGTTAACCATATAGTCATACAACTCTTCCTTGGTAACCACCCTGCCCCGGTTCCTTAAGAGTTTGTGGAGTATGTTTCTCTGGACTTCTCCAAGATCCAGCTCCTGATCGCCTTTGAAAAATCTACCGTCCCTGTAGACTATATCGCCGTATCTCAGCTCTTCTTCCTGTTTCTTGAGGCGTGCCTTTATCCTGACCACAAGTTCCTCCGGATCAAAGGGTTTCTTCAGGTAATCCTCTGCACCCGCATTGAAACCTCTGGTTATGGTTCCGATATCCGTAAGGGCACTTATAAATATGGTGGGTGTGTCATCTCTGAAGTGTCTGAGATCCTCTAAAAGCTCTATACCATCCCCATCTCCGAGATTTACATCCAAAACATATACATCGTATTTCTTTCTTTCAAGTAGATCCACAGCCTCGGAAAAGCTGTAAGCAACTTCAACCTCAAGCCCGTTCATTTCCAAATACTTCTTAAGGCTGTCTGCAAGCACCCTGTCGTCTTCCACCAAAAGGATACGTGCACCCATCTTTCAATAATTCAAGCTCATAGAGGTCTTTCCTTCAAGACTCTGTTGGAATAGGTTACACTTTTCTATAGGCAAGGCGGGGTGCCGGAGCGGACGAACGGGGGGGATTCGAAATCCCTTGCAGGGTTCACCGCCCTGCCGTGGGTTCAAATCCCACCCCCGCCGCCAAGTTGTGAACTTATATTGAGATATTTCATACAAGCTCATATCTTTACAGCTCATGCTAAAATTTAGCCTACCGAACCTGAGGAGGTAATGAGCTATGGCTCTGATAAATTCTAATGGGTTTGTAACAACTACGGTAGATGAGCTTCTCAGGTGGGGACGCAGAAACGCTCTCTGGCCCGTGACCATTGGACTCGCCTGCTGTGCTATAGAGATGATGCACACCGCAGCGTCCCGCTTTGACCTTGACAGGCTCGGTGTGATCTTCAGAGCTTCTCCCCGTCAGGCAGACGTTCTGATCGTTGCAGGAACGGTAGTTAACAAGGTCGCGCCTATGCTAAAACTCATCTGGGATCAGATGCCCGATCCCAAGTGGTGCATCTCCATGGGCGGATGTGCAAGTGCTGGTGGACCTTTCCCCACCTACTCAACACTCCAAGGCGTTGACAGGATAATCCCCGTAGACGTTTACGTTCCGGGCTGTCCTCCCACACCTCAGGGACTCATATACGGGATACTCCAACTTCAGAAGAAAATAAAGGAAAAAGGTGTGACCAAATACGACAAAGCCTTTGAGCAGTTTAAAAAGGATGTGGAAAAGGAAGGACTTTTTGTCCCTCAGGAGATGACCGTATAAAGGGAGAGAGGTATGCCCTGGATAAGCAGAGCTACCGTAGACAGGCTAAAGCAGGAGTTCAAAGATGATCTGAAGGTTTCCTTTGGAGATCATGCGGTAAGCCTTGAGATAAGCCACGACAGAATAAAAGAGTTTCTAAAGCACCTCAAAGAAAAAGAACGTTTCCTTCACTTCGTAGACTTCACCTGTATAGATTTTCCTAAGGAAAGGGATCGCTTTCAGGGAGTCTACATCCTCTATAACCCCGACGAAAACGAGAGGGTGATCGTAAAGACTTGGGCAAAGAACGGGAAGCTCCCCACGATTGTAGACCTTTGGCCCGGAGCCAAGTGGGCGGAAAGAGAAGCCTACGACATGTTCGGAGTGGAGTTTGAGGGACACGAGAATCTTAGACGCATGTTCATGTGGGAAGGGTATGAGCATTTTCCTTTGAGAAAAGACTTTCCCCTTCAAGGAATTCCTGAAGAGGAACTTCCCTCGCTCACGGAGGTTCTCCACGGAAGGACCGATCCCCCCTCCCACGACTACGAGGTTCTCCATACTAAGGTCCCCACCTTGGAAGACTTGGAGAGAACCGAAAAGGCAAGGCTCAAGAAAAAAGCTCAGCTCGTTCTAAACTGGGGTCCGCTTCACCCGGGGACCCACGGAACCATATGGTTCTTATTTGACCTTGAGGGAGAGTTTGTTCTTCAAAGCGATGTGATCCTCGGACAGCTCCACAGGGGAATGGAAAAGCTTGCGGAAAACCTCTACTACTTTCAGTTCCTTCCCTACACCGACAGAATGGACTATATCTCTGCCATATGCAATGAGCTATCTTACGTGACCGCGGTTGAAAAGCTTCTCAAGATAGAGGTTCCCGAAAAGGCACGCTACATAAGGACTATGTTTGCGGAGCTTCAGAGGATCAACTCCCACCTCCTTTGGCTCGGAACGGGAGCGTTGGATCTGGGTGCTCTTACCGTATTCTTGTATGCCTTCAGGGAACGTGAAAAGATTATGGACATAATAGAAGGAAACGCGGGATACCGCCTCACCACCTGCTTTTTGAGAATAGGAGGTGTTCACTACGACCTTGCGGAAGGGACTTTGGATGTAATCAAAGCTTTCATAAAGGACTTTCCCGAAAGACTCAAAGAGTATCACTCTCTCCTTACGAGAAACAGGATATGGCTAAGGAGAACTAAAGATGTTGGGGTAATAACCAGAGAGGACGTTCACGCCTACGGGCTTTCAGGTCCCGTCGCGAGAGGATCTG
>WFYH01000210.1 GCA_015490215.1 Aquificaceae bacterium | reverse complement strand
GCTACTGTTCCTACCTTCTTTATCTTGAATGTAGCCCTTACCTCCGCACTCCCAAGAACCTCTTCCCTCTCAACGGGTTCAAGCAGACCCTGAAGCGCCTTCTTAACGTCGTCAATGACCTGATAGATAATTCCATACATCCTCACATCAACTTTCTCTTTCTCTATCAGCTCCCGCGCCTTGGGATCGGGTCTTGTGTTAAAGCCTATGATTATCGCTCCGGAAGCTTTTGCGAGCATAACGTCGTTTTCGGTAATCCCTCCCACCGCACCGTGGATTACACGCACAGCCACCTCTTCGGTAGAAAGCTCTTCCAAGGATTTTTTCAGAGCCTCCAGTGAACCCATAGTGTCAGCTTTTACGATGAGCTTCAGTTCTTTTACCTCCCCCGCCTCTATCTTCCTGTAGATGTCCTCAAGTCTGAGGCTCTGGGAGAGCTTCTCTTCCTTCTCCCTCTTTTCCTTTATCTTTTGGGCTATTTCTCTCGCTTTCCTTTCGCTCTCCACCACCACAAGGGTATCACCTGCCTGAGGCAGTTCCTCAAATCCCAAAACTTCAACGGGCATTGAGGGTCCGGCGCTCTTTACCTGTCTGCCCTTGTCGTCAAACATCGCCCTGACCCTTCCGTAGGTGGCTCCCGCAACGAAGGAGTCACCCACCTTCAGGGTTCCTTCTTGGACTATAACCGTGGCGGTGGGTCCCCTTTTGCGGTCAAGCTTTGTTTCAATGATTACCCCTTTAGCCCTTTTGTTGGGGTTGGCCTTCAGCTCAAGGATGTCCGCCAAAAGCCCTATCATCTCAAGGAGCTGGTCTACATTCTGTCCCGTCTTGGCGGATACGTCCACAAAGATGGTGTCTCCGCCCCACTCTTCGGGTATAAGTCCGTGTTCGGAGAGTTCCCTCCTGACCTTCATGGGGTCCGCGCCGGGTTTGTCTATCTTGTTGACCGCCACTATTATGGGGACATTGAAGGCTTTGGCGTGGTTTATGGCTTCAATAGTTTGGGGCATAACACCGTCGTCTGCGGCAACTACCAAGACCGCTATGTCCGTAACCTGTGCGCCCCTTGCCCTGAGGGAGGTAAAGGCTTCGTGACCGGGTGTGTCAAGGAAGGTTATAACCCTGCCGTCTGGAAGCTTTACTTGAGATGCTCCTATGTGCTGGGTTATGCCGCCCTTTTCCCTTTCCGCTACGTTGGTCTTCCTTATGGTGTCAAGAAGGGTGGTTTTACCGTGGTCCACGTGACCCATAACCACCACGACGGGAGGTCTGGGTTTTAGGTCTTCGGGCTTATCGGGGATCTCCTCTATTAGAACCTCTTCTTCTTCCTCCTTCTTAGCCTCCGCCAAGAAGCCAAAGCTCTCCGCCACCTCAATGGCTACATCCGTCGGAACCGCTTGGTTTATAGTGGCGAGAACACCCCTCTTCATAAGCTCGGGTATCACCTTGTTGGCGGGAACCCCAAGGAGCTGGGCAAGTTCCCTGACGGTTATTCCCTCGTGTATCTCAATGATCTTTATCTCGTCCTCCTTCTTTTTCTTTTCCTTCTCTTTCCTCTCTTCCTTTTTCTTCTCCCTTTCTATCTGTTGGTGGAGCTTTTTGAGGACCTTTTCCTCTTCCTTTGAAATCTTCTCCCTCTTGGGTTGCTCTTCCTTAGGTTTTGGAGGTTCCTCCTTCTTAGTTTCTTCGGGTTTTTTCTCAACGGGTCTTCTGAACTCCTTTACCACCTGTTTTTTGGGCTTTTTCTCTTCTTCTTTTGGTTTTTCTTCTTTGGGTTCCTCTTCCTTCTTGGGTTTTGCGACTTCTTTTTTGTAGACCTCCGCAACCACCTCTTCTATGGGTTTTTCTTCAACGACCTCCTCCTCTTCTTCGGGAGTTTCTTCCTCCTGCGGGGCTCCCTCCTTTACCTCCTGAGGCGGCTCTTCGGGTTTAGTTTTTTCTTCCTTTTTATCCTCCGGATATCCGAACTCCTCGTAGATTATCTCAAGGAGGTGATCGTCAAGGGTGTGGAAGTTGCTCCACTTTTTGCCTCCTTCCAGAGGCGCCCACTCTTCCAGAAAATCTATAATCTCCTTGGGTCTTACACCCAGCTCCTTAGCCACTTCCTGAACTCTCTTCTTTTCCAAGGCTTGTTCCCAACTGCGCCGGGCTATTTATACCCCGCCTTTTAGAGGGTGCCCACGGACCCGGCAGGCGGCATTTGGGCACCCCATCTTGCTCATTATAACTTATACACAATACCGCTATTGAAAGTCAGAAACTGTCATCTTCCTCCTGCCGACTTTAGCCGAACGGTTAAAACTTTAAGTCAAGTATGCTATCATGGAAAAGACCATCATGGGTAAAGAGATCAAAGTAAAGGAAAAGATTGCTGCAGGAAAAACAGAAAAAACCAACGATTTCTGGGCTTTTAAAGATGAGCCTTTTCCTAATGAAAAACAGCTGATTCTATTTGATAACGTGCAGTTTATTTATGAGTTGGCATTAGCACAGCTTGAATTAAAGTCCCTTGGAGTAGAATTTGAGGTTACCAATGGGTTGAGGGAATTTGAACTATTGGAAGAACCTAAAGACATAGAATATCTTAGAAGAAGACTTGCATATTTCAAACTAATTAATGGTGAATATACTGACTATTTTTACATCGTAAAGAAGAATCGCACAAGATCTGTGAATCAGTATTTAACCCACTGGATTTATCCCTACAAAGGTAAATTTCATCCTCAGATGATTAGAGCTTTACTAAATATCATAGGGTTAAGGGAGGAAGACACGGTATTAGATCCCTTTATTGGAAGCGGAACAACAGCGGTGGAGTCTCAGTTACTGGGGATTAATTGTGTGGGCGTTGATATATCGCCTTTATGTGTCCTTCAAAGTAAAGTAAAAACGGAATCAATAGAGGTCTTTTCGGAAATTTTGAAGTGGAGAGATGAAATTCTAAAAAAGGTCGGGGTGAACCTATTTAATCCTGATGATAAAGCTTTGGACAAAACTATAGAGAGTATAGGCAATGAAAAAGTAAGAAACTTTTATCTTATGGCGAAATTGGTTGCTATTAGCGATAACACACGAAGAAAAAAAGACTTTGCCAAGGCATTCAGAAAAAACCTTAACTTAATGATTCTTTCTGTGAAAGATTACATTGATGTCGTGGAAGAGTTAAACTTAAAGCTTGGAAAAGTGGATGTAAAGGTTGGAGATTCAAGGAATTTGCCACTTGAAGATAACAGTGTTGACGGGATTATAACTTCCCCACCCTACTCAATTGCTTTAGATTATGTTTCTAATGATGCGCATGCTCTGGAGGCATTAGGATATGATTTAAAGGAGTTAAGAGAAAAATTCATCGGAGTGCGAGGCAAAGGACGAGAAAGGATAGACCTTTATAATGAAGATATGAAAAGGAGCTTAGAAGAGATGTATCGTGTTTTAAAGCCCGAAAAATATGCCGTAATCATCATCGGGAATGCCACTTACCAAGGCAAAGAAATAAAAACTGTGGAGTTCATTATAGATTACGCCCAAAAAATCGGCTTTAGGCTTGTGAAAAATATAGATAAGATAATTTTTGGGCTTTACAATGTGATGCAGAAAGAGAATATTTTGATATTTAAGAAGGAAATCTGAACACAGATAGGAGTATGTGCCAGAACGGTTTGATTGCCAAAGGAGTTGATCATGAATAGAGAAAAGGAATTTATGGAAAGAATAAAAGAATACCAGAAAGTTATAAGGGAAATTTTATCAGCTTTTGAGAAAGTTTCCTTTCCTGTGATAGTGGAATCTTCCACAGGTTACAAAGTGTTAAGTATTGATAAAGAAAGAGATGCAGATTTAATTGAAGATCTATCTACTATTGCAAGGATAGTAACAAAGCGCTATTATAAGACACCCATCACAAGGGATACATATAAATTGGTTGTCGGTAAGGAACCAAAAGCATTTAGACCGAATGAGGTTGGAAGAATTTTGGAATATGAAATATATAATACACCAAAAAAGTTTAAAGTTATCTCGAAAGTCCAGTCCCTAAAGCAAACTGGTTATCCAGATGCGAAAATTGTAGAAAAGACAGGAAGGGTTTCTTATGTTGATATTAAAGCAACTACAAGACCAGATGTAGGTTCTCCGAGAGATTTCTACTACTCTGCAAAAGAAAAAACTTTGGATAAAATATCTTCGGATGGTTTTCATTTGCTTCTCGGATTTATTATTAAAGAGGTAGAACCTGAAAAGTTTATAACAATTGGTTGGAAGCTTGTAGATTTATCAAAAATAAAGGTTAGCATAAAAGCGGAGTTTAATGCAGACAATCTGGAAATTTACAAACCTGATGCGGTAATTAAGGAGGAATGGGTATAAGAATTATCCACTTATAGGAGCCAAATTATGAAGGTGGTTATAGTAGGCAACGGTCCCGCAGCAGCCAGTGCGGTGGAAGCTTTCCGCAGCGTGGATAAAGAAAGCGACATAATCCTGCTGTCCGATGAGGAGTTTCCCACTTACGCCCCCAACTGTATGGAGAACGTGATAAGGGATGATATCTCCAAAGAGGCGCTCTTTTATAAAGGCGGAGAGAAGTTCTACGAAGTTTACAGAGTAGACTTCAGACCCAACAGCAGGGTGGTTAGGGTGGACAACAAGAAAAAGGTCGTGGTGACCGAAAAGGGTGAAAAGATAAGTTACGACAGGTGCCTGCTTGCGGCGGGCGCTTACGCCTTCGTCCCGCCGATAGAGGGGGTGAACCTTAAGGGTGTTACAACTGCCAAAACTCTGAAGGATGCCCTACAGATAAGGGAGTGGATAACTTCGGGCAAAGTAAAGAGAGTTGTGGTAATAGGGGCGGGACCCATAGGTATTGAGGATGCGGAAACCCTCTGGCATATGGGTCTTGAGGTTACGGTAATAGAGATCTTTGACAGGGTCCTGCCGAGGATGCTTGACCCCCAGATGGCTCAGGCATACGGGGAGACTCTAACCAAGGAGACGGGCATAAAGCTGCTTTTGAACCATCAGGTAGTTGCCCTCCACGGGAAGGACTGGGTGGAGGCGGTTGAGGTAAAGGAAAGGGGAAAGGACGAAAGCTTTTTCATAAGGACGGATATGGTCATAATCTCCACAGGTGTAAGACCCCGAACCAATTTGGTGGAAGGAACGGACATCAAGATCCATATAGACGAGAAAACGGGAAGGCCGATAGGGGGCATACTCGTAGATGAATACCAGAGAACCTCAGATCCCGATGTTTTCGCCGCTGGAGATATAGCCTCGGGCGTTGACGTGTGGGGAAACCACCGCTGGATAGCCCTGTTTCCTCCCGCCCAGCAGGCGGGCTACGTTGCGGGCTATAACATGGCGGGAAAGGAGGTGAAAAACCTCGGTCTTGTGGACTACAATGCGGTAAAGACCCGAAAGGTAACCGCAGGTTCCGCAGGTGTTTATGAGGATGCGGAGGAGGAGCTTACTGTAGAAAAGGGTCCCTTCCTCGTGAAGGTGTTTTTAAAGGACGGAACGGTGAGGGGCTACCAGTTCGTCGGACTTCCTAAAAGAAAACTCATCAACCCTTCAAATAGGCTTTTAAAGGCTCTGTCACCCACTCAGAGCGTTAACTTTACGGGTATGGGTCTTGAAGCCTCAGGCGTGCTGTTTCACTTCTTCCTAAAGCTCAAAAGAAGGTTTACAAAGGCTACCCGAAGGGCTGTTGAAGATTTGCTTATCAGGGCGCTCGCTAACCCGTCTCTTGAGCGATCTCTGTATAGGTAACCACCTTGTCTTTTCCCGTTTTCTTAGCCCTGTAGAGGGCTTCGTCCGCCTCTTTGATAAGCTGGTCAAGGGTTTGATCTCCCCTGTAGGTGGAAACTCCGACGCTTACGGTGGTTCTCACCTCCAAAGAGTCTACAACCACCTTTGACTTTTTGAACTCTTGGCGTATCCTTTCCGCAACGAGGACAGCCCCCTCTTCATCGGTTTTGGGCAGAGCTATGATGAACTCCTCACCTCCGAAGCGAGCGGCAATGTCCGATGCCCTTACACTGTTTTTTATAACCTCCGCAAGCTTTTTGAGAACCATATCACCCACGTCATGACCGTATTCGTCGTTGACCCTCTTGAAGTTGTCCACATCCATCATGATGATGGAAAAGGGTTCGTTATGCCTCTTGGCAAGTTCGTAGAGCTTTTTAGCTTCTTCAAAGAAAAATCTTCTGTTGTATAGACCCGTAAGCGGGTCCGTGTAGGCTATCTCTTCAAGTTTTTCCTTTTCGCCCTGCAGTTGGTTGATCAAAGATTCAAGCTCCTGAGCCATGGTAAGGATTGACCTTTTCAGGTAAAACATCTCGTCCCGTGTTTTTTCCTTTCGCAGGTGGTCGCTGAGCTTTTGAATGTCCGAAAAGTCAAGTTCCTTGAATTTGTAAGCCATATGCCTGAGCATGTATATGTCTTTGACGATCCTGTTAAATAGGATGAAGAGAATAGCAGAAAGCACGGTAACGAGGAGGATCGTATACACCATAAAGACCACAGGTGTAAAGAGGACGTCCTTAAGCTCGGCGGAGAAATCCTTTACGAAGATAAGTCTCCCGATAGGAACTGAAGGATAAACGGTGAGCGGAAAATCCATAATAAGGAGGCTGTAGTTCTTTACAAGGGTGTAGCCCGAGAAGTTGTTTAAGTATCCGAGAAGCTCTGGATCGTAAGATCCTTCAAGGACAAAGTTGTCCATGAGAAGGCGGTTTCTGATGAACCTGTCCATAAACTCGGGCTGTTTTTCCGTGATCCTTTCAAGAACGTCCCGATCGTAGAGGATAAGCCAGCGAAGATCCTGAAGTCCAGAGGTCAGATCTATAACCCTGTGCAGGTATGTCCCGTAAAACCTGCAGTCTCTTACCCTTCCCACGACTATCCCCTCGGTAGTCAAGGTGGAAAAGAAGTCCGCCCTTTTGGGTTTGCAGTCCTTTATCGGAAAGCTCACCTCCGAATAGCTTTGGGCAGAGGTTCTCAGAATGAACTTGT
>WFYH01000209.1 GCA_015490215.1 Aquificaceae bacterium | reverse complement strand
GCAAAGACCCTGTAAACCTCCATGAACTTGTCCACCCCGTGTATAAGGACTAAGAACTCATCGTTTACCCTTATGGGCGGGGTAGCCCAACCGAGCTTCTTTTCAAACTCATCCTGCTCCTCAAGGACCGTGATGTTGTCGCCTATAATTACCTCTTCAAAATCGGACAGCTCCAAAACGCCCTCGGGTATCTTACAGACGCTTAGGTAGAACTTGTCGTTGAGCATATGGAGCCTATGAAAGAGCAGGAGTTCTTTAGACTTAACCATGAAGGCGTTTTTGTCCCCTATCACAAAGCTCCTGAGTTCGTCTTCCATCCTGAAGACCGCTATCTTCTTCCACTGCCCTTCTTCGTAAACGGCGGTTACGGGAAGCGTCCTCTCTGATTTCTGGGCATGGCTGAAATACGCCATCGTCCTGCCGCAGTAGGTGGCATAGAGCTTCCCGTCTATCTCATAAACCCTCGGATCTTCTACTCCCCAAAAGTCGTATTTGTTGGAGGGTATTATAGTGAGTTCACCTTCAAAGTCCCTCTCTCTCCCTTCAAATATATCCTCAAAGGGAACGTTGAACTCCACTATGGCGCTTGCGTAGGTGTAATAGCCAAGGGTTACCCTCGCAAAGATCCTTATGTGGTCCCCTTCTATCCTCATGGAGGCGTTAAAGGCGGTGTTGGGTCTGTCTATGGGATGGTTTTTGATCTTTATACGCTGGGGGGTTATGACGTAGAGCCTTTCAACCATGTCAACGGTTTCAAAAACCCTCTTGCTTTTGGTCTTGTAGTTTATCTCTTCCCAGAATTCTCTCTTGACGACCATTGCTGACCTCCTTCACTTTAGAAATCGGTCAACTATACGGGCACCGTTTAGGTCACCCCACACGTTCACCGCCGTCCTGAGCATATCCAAGAACCTATCAACGGCTATGATTATCCCTATCCCTTCAAGGGGTATTCCTACCGAGCTGAGAACCAAGGTAAGCATTATAAGACCCGCCCCGGGTATAGCCGCCGCCCCTATGGAAGCCAAGGTAGCCGTCAGAAATATCATCACCATGTCCCCGAGGCTAAGGTGAACCCCGTAAAGGTTTGCAATGAAGACCGCTGCCACCGACTCGTAAAGAGCGGTCCCGTCCATGTTTATGGTCGCCCCAAGGGGAAGGACAAAGCCCGCCGTTTCCTTCCTTACACCTCCCTTCTCCTCCGCCACCTGCATGGAAACGGGAAGTGCGGCGGCGCTGGAGGCTGTGGAAAAGGCAAGAAGGGGAGCCTCCCTTACCTTCATAAAGTAAGAGTAGGGATTATACCTTCCCAAAAGCAGAGCCAGAAGGGGCAGAGTTACAAAGGCGTGGAAGAGCAGTCCCAAAACCACGGTCAGGGCATACTTCCAAAGGGACAGAAGAACCTCAAAACCCATATCCGCCACGATATAGCCGACTAGACTGAAGACCCCGATAGGTGTGAGCTTGACTATCCAGCCCGTGAGCTTTATAAGCGCATCTCCAAAACCGTCAAAGAGGTTGAAGATCTGCTCCCTCTTTCTTTTGTCTATGGTCAGGCTTGCAAGACCAAGCAAGATGGCAAAGAAGATTATCTGCAGAACTTTGCCCTCTACGAGGCTCTGCACGGGGTTTGAGGGGACTATATTCCAGACTATGTCCTCAAAGGTAAGCTCTTTGACGTGTTCAACCTTTTTAGCTTCAACCTCTATGTGTGCATCCTCGCCGGGTCTTATCAGATTTACAAGGACCAGACCGGCGAGGACAGCTAAAGCTGTTGTGGTCACGTAGTAGGCTACGGTACGAAGTCCGAGGTCTTTGAACCTACCGATATCCCCGAGTCCCAAGACGGCTACAAAGACGGAGGTAAATACGAGAGGGACTATGATCATCTTCAAAAGGGCTATAAAGACCTCTCCTACTATCTTTATCTTCAGAAAAAATTCGGGGATATACAAACCCGCCAGCGCTCCGAGAACGACGGAAAGAAGCGTCAGGTTCTCCAAGCTGAGAAATTTCCTCACGGGCGTGTAGATTATACTATTGTTTGAACCATGAGTTTTATGAGCAGGGAGATAAAGCCCTACTTTGAGAGATCAATTTCCCCCTTCGTAGATTTCCTATCCCAAAAGGGAGTTCATCCGAATTTTGTCACGCTCCTCGGGTTCACCCTGATAGTCTTGGGGAGCGCCTTTCTGTATTACGGTATGGGTTTGGTCTCCTTTTTGCTTCTGGGAACGGGGGCGCTTCTTGATGCGGTGGACGGCGCCCTTGCAAGGAGAAGAGGACTGCAGTCCGATTTCGGAGCCTTTTTGGACTCTACGGTGGATCGCTTTTCCGATGCCCTTCCCTTTATAGCTCTGAGCCTCTACTACGCCGAGGCGGGTCAAAGTGAAGGGGTATTCCTTTCCACCTTCGCACTTATATCCTCCTTCGGGGTCAGCTACACAAGGGCAAGAGCCGAGTCCCTAGGAGTTTACGGTTTGGGTGGGGTCTTTGAAAGGACGGAAAGGTGGGTGGTTCTCCTTGTAGGAATAGTAGCGGATATGGTTCCCCTTGCCCTTTTGATAATAGGTGTAGGGAGCCTTATAACCGTCTTCCAGAGGATATATGAAACCAAAAAGGCCTTAGACAGAACCCTGATTTGAAAACATCCCTTTGCAGGAGGTTGCGCCGTGAAGGAACTCATGCCCCTTGAGGAAGCCTTAAGGATAGTCCTTGAAAATGTAAAGCCCCTCGGCACCGAGAGGGTTCACATATACCAAGCCCTCGGAAGATTTTTGGCGGAAGAGGTCAGAGCGGACACCGACAAGCCCCTCTTTGACAACTCCGCCATGGACGGATACGCCCTCAGGTTTGAAGACATAGAAGGTGCTTCCGAAGAAAACCCCGTATCCTTAAAGGTCATAGGGGAGGTCTCTGCAGGAGAGAGCTTTGACGGAAAGGTGGAAAAGGGAACCGCGGTAAAGATATTCACAGGTGCCCCGATTCCCGCAGGTGCGGACACGGTGGTGCCCGTAGAGTATACGGAGCTTAAAGGGGAGGAAGTCCTTATAAAAAGGGCTTTTCCCAAAGGCGCCAACGTAAGGCTGAGGGGTGAGGATCTGAAGGAGGGAGATATAGTTCTTGAAAAGGGAAAGGAGATAAGACCCTACGAGGTGGGTATGCTCGCTTCGGTGAACAGGGTTTTCGTGGAGGTTTTCCGCAGACCGAGGGTAGCGCTCCTTTCCACCGGCGACGAGCTGTTAGACTTGGGGGAACCCCAAACCAAGCCTTCCCAGATAAGGAGTTCAAACCACCACATGCTCTACGCCCTTGCCCAAAGGGCGGGTGCTCAACCCTTCCAGCTGGGCATAGCCAAGGATGACCCAGAAGAACTTCTTGAAGTGCTTAAAACCTGTGTAGACTACGACATCTTCATCACCACGGGCGGGGTCTCCATGGGGGAGAAGGACTACGTCCAGTATCTTGTAAAGGAAGTGGGTGTAGAGGTAAAGTTCCACAAGCTGAGGATAAAGCCCGCCAAGCCGGTTTTGTTCGGAACCTACGGAAAGAATAAGCTCTTTTTCGGACTGCCGGGCAACCCTGTTTCCTGCGGGGTTGCCTTTGATCTGCTCGTTTACCCCGCCATAAGAACCATGCTCGGAGCCAAAGAGGTGTTTAAGAAAAAGATAAAGGCTCTCTTGCTTAAAGATTTCAAAAGAAGGGATGCAAAGAGAAGGGAATTTGCCAGAGCTAAGGTCTTTTACGAGGATGGAACCTACCTGTGCGAACCTTTGGAAAAACAGCAGTCCCATATGCTTACCACCTTAACCGATGCGGACGGGTATATGATCGTCAAAGAGGGCGTTGATTTCCTGAAAAAGGGAGAAACCGTAGAGGTTATCCTCTTTTGAACTTCAGAACGGGCTTTCTGTTCGCCTGTGCCTCTTTTATCCTCCTTACGGGGGTTTTGCGGGGTGACTCTTTGAGTTCATTAGGGTTTTCTTTGGCGACCTTTACTATGTCTTTGAGCGCTTCGGCAAAGGCTTCCAAGGTAGAGGGGGTCTCCGTCTCTGTAGGCTCTATCATCAACGCTTCCTTTACCACCAAGGGGAAGTATACGGTGGGTGCATAAAAGCCCCTGTCAAGGAGAGCCTTGGCGACGTCGTAGGCGTTCACCCCGTGTTTGAGTAGGTTTGTGGCGGACAGAACAAACTCATGCATGCAGGGAACGTGAGCGTATGGGTCCCTGAAGACTCCCCTAAGAAGCTCTCTCAGATAGCGGGCGTTCAAAACAGCATACTTTGCCACCTTATCTATTTCTTTCCCGTAAGAGAGTATGTAAGCCAAAGCCCTGAGCCAAACAGAAAAATGTCCCCAAAAGGCGAGGAGCTTGCCCACGCTCTTGGGTTTATCCCAAACCAGCGTATACTTGCCGTTCCTTTTATCAATCCTCGGAACGGGAAGGTAAGGTTCTAATCTTTCGGACACCCCCACCGGACCGCTTCCGGGTCCCCCGCCACCGTGGGGCGTGGAGAAGGTCTTGTGGAGGTTAAAGTGCATAACGTCCACTCCCCACTCGCCGGGCTTTGCCACACCCACCAAAGCGTTGAAGTTAGCCCCGTCCATGTAAAGGAGGGCGTCCGTCTCATGAAGGAGCTGTGCTATCTGTTTTATGTTCCTTTCAAATATTCCGAGTGTGTTGGGATTGGTGATCATCAACCCTGCCACATCATCGGACATTTTCCTTTCAAAGTCCTTCAGATCAAGCTCTCCGTTTTCGTCGCTCTTTACGGTAACAACCTCAAAACCGCAGATGGCTGCGGAAGCCGGATTCGTCCCGTGGGCGGAGTCGGGGATAAGCACTTTGGTTTTTTTAGTGTTACCCCTGTCCACATGGTAAGCCCTTATCAGCAAAAGACCCAGCAGCTCACCCTGCGCTCCCGCTGCAGGCTGTAGGCATACCTCCGCAAAGCCCCCGAGTTCTTTCAGGAACTCTTTTAGCCTGTAGGCAACCTCCAAAGCTCCTTGACAGAAGTCCTCGGGTGTAAGGGGATGCAGGGAGGTAAACCCCTCTATGCTGGCTACCTCCTCGTTTATGCGGGGGTTATACTTCATGGTGCAAGAGCCGAGGGGAACCATGGTGGTATCAACCGCATAGTTTTTCTGAGATAGTTTGGTAAAGTGCCTTACAACATCAAGTTCGGAAACCTCGGGTAGGTCAAGATCTTCTCTAAGATAATCTTCAGGTATGACCTGCTGGGGGTTTACCTCTTCAACGTCAAGCTCAGGTAGCCTATAACCTTTTCTGCCTTCCTTTGACAACTCAAAGATAAGTTTCATTCTCACTTAAGCCCGCCGAAACGGCGGGCCGGGAAGGCCTTTATTCAAGGATCTCTAAGACGACCCTCTTTCCTGCCTTCCTGCCCATGGCGGACAGGAGGGTCCTGAGCGCCCTTGCTATCCTTCCCTGCTTGCCTATAACCTTACCAAGCTCGGCAGGGTCCACCCTAAGCTCTATAACTACGGTTTTCTCTCCCTCTATCTCGGTCACTTGGACCTTATCGGGATTGTCAACAAGGGCTTTGGCTGTGGTTTCTACGATGTCCTTCATTGCGCTCATGAGTGCACCTCCTTAGTGGTTTTCTTCTTGAGAATCCAGTAGTCTCCCGACCTTCTGAGTTCGTAACCTTCGGGTAAGGCGTCTTTCAGGACGCCCGCATCTTCAAGTATCACTTTAACCCTTGAGGCGATCTCAACACCTTTACCGAGCCAATCCTTTACCTTCTCAGGTTTTATCTCTATAAGAACTTTCCTCTTGGGATCGTAGGTTCCGAGAATATCTATATAGTTCCCCTCTCTGGGGGACTTAGAGTCCATAACCACTATTCTGTATATGGGGTGGTGACGCCTTCCGAACTTTGCAAGCCTCATCCTGACTGCCATACGCTGTAACCTCCTTTCTCCGCTTCCTGTAGCCGGTTTGCCGGTTTGCGACCACAAAATAGCTTACAGGTCTCTTGCACAAAAATCAAGTAGGATAAATCTGCGGTTAGGTTACAGGTATACCCCTTCAGTTTCCTTAAAATTCTACAAACTCAACTCGACTCTACCCTTTTCGTCGTAGATGTAGAGTTTGCCCTCCTCCTCGTCTTTGGTTCTTTTGTGGGAACCGTCGCAGAAGGGCTGTTCCTTAGAGAGTCCGCACCTGCATATCCAAAAGGTCTTATCTCCGGCTTCAAGCTTATAAGGTTCCTTTTCTGTGCACTTAACGAGCCTTGCCATCTTGCCCACCTCCTCTAAGGTCTTTCCATAGATCCTAATCTTTGCAGAAATTTTGTCAAGTTCTTACCTTTTTGTTATATACTATCTTTTTAGATACTAAGCGTAAAAATGGAAAGCAAGCGCTACCATTGTCCGGTTGAGCTTGTTATAGACCTCATAAGCGGAAAGTGGAAGCTTCTTATCCTCAGAGAGCTTATGTCGGGGACCAAAAGGTTTTCCCAGCTCCAGAGGGCAATTCCCGGAATCACACAGAAGATGCTTACAAAACAGCTAAGGGAACTTGAAAGTGCAGGTCTTGTAAGCAGAAAGGTTTACCCTCAAGTTCCACCGAAGGTTGAATACAGCCTTACGGATTTAGGAAAAAGTCTTGAAGAGATCTTTGAAGCCATGCACCGGTGGGGCGAAAAATATATGAGGGAGAAGGGACTTTCGCTGAGATAAAATTAAAGGGCTATGAAGGTAAAAGACATCCTGAAGGTTAACATAGAGGGAAAAGAGCTTGAAGTTGAGAAGGGCACACCCTTGGGTGAGGTTTTCAAAAAAGTGGGCATAGAGGACGCCTTGGGCGGTAAGGTTAACGGAAGGATCCTTGATCTTCAGACGCCCCTCTCGGAAGGTGGTGAGATAAAGCCTGTCAGAAGGGGAGACCCCGAGAGCCTTGAGATAATGAGGCACTCTCTCGCCCATATTATGGCGCAGGCGCTAAAAGAGATCTACGGTGCGGATAAGGTTCACCTCGGCGTGGGTCCTACCACAGAAGAGGGTTTTTACTACGATGTGGAAGTAGAAGGACACAGGATAACAGAAGACGACCTGCCCAAGATAGAAGAGAAGATGAGGGAGATAATAAGCAGGGACTACCCGATCCTCAGAAGAGAGCTCAGTAGAGAGGAAGCGGTAAAGCTTTTCTCGGACCTGAAGGAAAAATATAAGATTGACATCATAAACCGCATCCCTGAGGATGAAGTTATATCCGTCTACGAACAGGGGGATTTCATAGATCTCTGCAAGGGTCCGCACCTGCCCTCTACGGGAAAGGCGGGAGCTTTCAAGCTCATGTCCATTTCGGGCGCCTACTGGATGGGCAGGGCGGATCAACCCCAGCTTACCAGAATATACGGGCTTGCTTTCTGGACGGATAAGGAGCTTCGCCAAAGGCTAAGGTTTTATGAAGAGGCGAAGAAAAGGGACCACAGGAAGCTCGGGAGGGAGCTTGAGTTTTTTATGATAGACGAAGACATAGGCGGAGGGCTGGTGCTTTGGCTTCCGAGGGGAGCCATATACAGGAAGGTTTTGGAAGATTACCTGAGGGAGGAACACCTAAAGAGGGGCTATCAGCTGGTTTACACCCCCCACGTCGGAAAGGCAAAGCTATGGGAGATAAGTGGGCACCTTGACTGCTACAGACAAAACATGTTCCCCCCCATGGAGATGGAAGGGGAGGAATACTACGTAAAACCTATGAACTGCCCCTTCCACATAGCCATATACAAAAGTAGAGTAAGAAGTTACAAAGAGCTTCCCCTGAAATTGGCGGAATTGGGAACCGTCTACAGATACGAGATGTCGGGCGTCCTCCACGGACTTATGAGGGTCAGAGGTTTCACTCAGGATGATGCCCATATAATCTGCACTCCCGATCAGGTAAACGACGTTATAAGGGAAACCCTTGACCTTGCTCTGAAGATCCTTAAGGACTTCGGCTTTGAAGACTTCAAGATATACCTCTCAACGAGACCCGAGGATGCCATAGGTTCCGATGAGCAGTGGGAACTCTCCGAGCAGGCTTTAAGGAAGGCTATAGAGGACCTTGGCTACAGCTACGAGGTGGATGAGGGAGGAGGAGCCTTCTACGGACCTAAGATAGACGTAAAGATAAGGGACGCTATAGGCAGGCTTTGGCAGTGTTCCACCATTCAGTTTGACTTTAATTTGCCCGAGCGCTTTGATATGACCTATATAGGACCCGACAACAAAAAGCACAGACCTTACATGATCCACAGGGCGCTCTTGGGGTCAATAGAGAGGTTTACGGGTATTCTCTTGGAGCACCATGCTGGACTGCTTCCCCTTTGGCTCTCCCCCACTCAGGTCATGGTGGTTCCGATAGCGGATCGCCATAACGAATACGCTAGAGAAATCCTTGAGAAGCTTAAGTCCGAAGGTATAAGGGCAGAGCTTGACGACAGGGACGAGAGAATGAACGCCAAGATAAGGCACGCCGAGCTTATGAAGATACCCTACGTGGCGGTCGTTGGAGACAGGGAGCTTCAGGAAAAGACTGTATCGGTCAGGAGCAAGAAGGAAAAGTTTGTAAAGACGATGACCTTTGAAGAGTTTGTGAATCTCTTAAAGGAGAAGATAGAAAGAAGGGAGTAACTTGGGTTGAATTTTTCCAGAATAGGTAGTAAATTTGTAGACAGCTTAAGTTGCAGGGGTATCTAAAACTCCCTGTCCTTGAGGTGGGGAGTAGTCCAGCGACCGTCCCCGCTGGAGGTATCCCTGCTCACTCCCACGGGTGACAGGTATTGTGAGTTATTGTCAGCAAATAAGGGACGGTGACTGTGGGGATACCTTCTTTGGGAGGACCTTCTTAAAGCCCTTCTGCCCTGTTGTAAAGCCTGTTTTCAGAGGTCTCTTTCGTATAAGCGTGAGAAATCCCGAAAATATACCTAAAAGGGGTCCCTATATAGTCGCCTCCAACCACAGGAGCTACCTTGACCCGCCTGTCTTAAACGCAGTTTTCCCTGAGCCCCTTGTTTTCATAGCAAAAGAGGAACTGTTTAGACCTCCCCTCGGATGGATTCTAAAGCACATGAGAGCCATACCTATAAGGCGGGGTGCTGGTGACGTTTCCGCCCTTGAAAGGGCTTTGGACCTTTTAAAGGAAGGCTGTGCGGTGGCGGTGTTTCCTGAGGGAACCCGTGCAAGACCCGGAGAGTTCTTGAGACCCAAGGCGGGGGTGGGTCTTTTGGCTATCAAAAGCGGTGCTCCCGTTGTTCCTGTCCTCATAGAGGGAACCGATAGGGTTCTGCCGAGGGGTAGCCTTTTACCGATCCCCAAGGTACCTATAAAGGTAAGCGTAGGGAAACCTTTGAACTTTGAAGGAGTCCCAGACTCTCCCAAGGGCTATCGTGATACAGCCCTAAAGATAATGGAGGCTATCAAGTCCCTTCAGGAAGACTGACCGTTGTTAGACTGCTGTCCGGGCGCCTGCCTGTAGGGGACGGGTATGTATTGGACCGAAGGAGGCTGAGCACCCATAGGCTGTTCGTAGAGTTCCATGAGGGCGTAGACTTCCTCGGGCACGTTGGTATTTATGTTAAGCCCGAGGCTTTTGAGGTAGTCCACGGTAAGAGGGTAGTCGTGGGTGAACTTGCCAACGGCAAGCTCCTCAGCTATCTTTTCTGCCTTTTCCTTTTCCATCCCTTTGGAGGTGAGCAGGTTTGTAAGGTATTCCTTCATCTGCTTTATTGCCTTCCTTGATACGTCCGCAAGGATTAGGGTTTGATCATCTATATCCTTCACATCCTTTTGTTCAAGAACTTTGAGGATTGAAGCGGCGGGCATTTGACCTATCTGAGGATCCACGGGTCCAAGGACAGCGTTCTCGTCCATTATTATCTCGTCCGCAGCAAGGGCTATAAGGGTTCCACCCGACATGGCGTAGTGTGGAACTATAACTCTGACAGGTGCCTTGTGCTTGGCGAGGGCGTTAGCTATCTGAGTTGCGGCGAGAGCAAGACCTCCGGGGGTGTGGATTATGAGATCTATGGGCATATCATCGGGAGTCATCCTTATGGCTCTGAGGACCCTTTCCGAGTCTTCTATGTTTATGAACCTGAATATGGGTATTCCCAAAAAGCCCATTGCCTCTTGGCGGTGGATCATGGTTATGACCCTGCTCTTTCTCTTCTCCTCTATAGCCCTTATTGCGGACTCTCTCGCCCTTTGAAGGGACATCTTCTTGAACCACGGGCTGAGGATAAGCAAGAAGATGAACATAAACCACAGGAGGTTAAACATGTAAGAGAAAGGATCATAGACGGGCATAGCTCACCACCTCTGCAGTTGTGGAATTATATCATACAGCTTGTCCGCAAGCTCCGAGTATAGACTGTAGTTTTCAAGATTTTCCAAAAGGTGCTTCGGGAATACCCTCTCGCCGTGGTAGGCTCCCACCATGGATCCTACGAGAAAACCGATGGCATCCGTATCCCCGCCGTATTCCCCGTAGGAGTTAACCGCCCTCCAGAAACCTTCCATCGGATCTTCTATATAGGAGAGGAATATAAACAATGAAAGGGGTAGTGCCTCAAAGACAAAAGAACCGTTACCTATGTTCCTTATGGCGGTGTCCACGTCTGCCTGCTCGTATAGAAGCTCTTGAACAAGCTCGAGGGTTTTGTCGTGTCTCCTGTCAGATACAAATTTGCGCAGGGCGTTTAGGAAGCGTATCCTCTCGTTAAAATCTAAAAGGTTAAACTCTTCCATCAGAAGGTAAGATATAGAAGCTCCAAAGACCGCAGACCCATCAAGCACCGCCTGACTCCTGTGGGTAAGGAGACTGACGAGTTTTGACCCTTCAGCGGACAGCTCGGGGTTGTAATAGTGAAACAGACCCACCACCAAACTCCTGAGTATCCCCTCAACGCTGGAGGAGGTGAGCCCGTGGGTTGCGGGATCTATACCCCTTGACAGGAGGTCTACGGACGTTAAAAGGGTCGGGTCGGGATACCTGTGGCTCGGTTCATCCTCATACCAGAGGATAAGCCTTCTCAAAAAATCTTGAATGTCTATAGCCTTTTTCTTCACAACGCTTTCTAAGAGAAGCCTAACCACCGTTGTTTCGTCGGAGGTCTCCTCAGGGAGCTGACCGTAAGCGGGGCTTGAGGGATGGGGGGAGACAAAACCTCTTACAGGACCACCGTAAAACTCGTATACTTCCTGCTCAACCACATCCTCTACACACTTCCCTATAGCGTCTCCCAAGGCACCGCCTACTATGGCACCCCGTATCTTATCTCTCAGCAGCCCCATAGCCAATTACTACTTTAGCAACTTGGATATATTTTAATCTTAGGCTGCAGCCCAAAAATTTGGAGTGCTCGGCATGAACTTGCAAAAGGTTTAAAGAATTGATGGAGGATACCAACGAACGCTTTGAGGAAATCACGGGAAACATAGATAAACGTCTTGAGCAGGTGGATAAGTGAATAAGTGAGCTGAGGGAGGACCTGAATGCAATGTTTGATCAGGTGAGTAGAATGTTTAAGCAACTCTACACCTTATGGGTATATTCACAACTCTAACAGCAGTTGTAATAGGCTTTGCCTAATGGGGCAGGAGGGCTATAATCAGGTAAGGCAGGGGAAGAAACCGTTGAGTATCTTGAAAGGGAAGGGATGGTAAGGAGGATACTACAGGGTTTGTTGGTAATTCTTGTTGGACTTTTGCTTTACGTGGGACTTTCCTTTTCAGCTGTAGTTGAGTCGCAGGGAGAAGGCTGTAGCTCAGATATCAAAAAGGCAAAAAGGGAGGCGCTCAAAAGTGCAAAGCTAAACGCCGTAGAAAGGCACCTCGGGGTTTTGATCAACTCAAAGACTCTTATCGTAAACAGCAAGATAATGAGGGACATAATTCAGACCCGTATGGTTGGGACGGTTAAGGTTATCGGAGAGCCAGACTACGGGGAGCCAAAGATAGCGGGAAAGGATCAGATCTGCATATCCGTGAAGGTTCACCTTGAGATACCCGATGAGAGTTTAAAGCCTGCAGACTACGGACTTGTGCTGGTTTTAGAGAAGAAAAATTTAAGAGTAGGGGAAGAATTCAGTCTGGATTTGTCTTCCGAAAAACCTTGCTATCCGTATCTTTTCAGCGTGGATGCTAAG
>WFYH01000208.1 GCA_015490215.1 Aquificaceae bacterium | reverse complement strand
TCTCGTAAACGGGGACAAAGGTGCTGTCCTCCACCAAGACCCCGTGGAAGCCTCCCTGCTTGGAGAGATCAAGCATATGCCCCAAGGTGGCGGTTATCATCAGATACAGGTCTCCCGCACTTATCTCAAAGACCTCAAACTCACCAAAGCGCCTTGTGACGGGCTTTCCGAAGAAGCCCGCTATGGTTCGGGCTTTGTTTGGGGACTCCACCACTACCAAAACAGGTCTTATGTGTTCTTTTCTCTTTACTACCTCCTTACCGTGGAGTATGTCTCTAACCTTTTTCCTGTCACTATCTACCTCCTCAAGGATCCTTTCCAAGTCCGCCTCTGAAGAGGGGACAAACTTGACGTCTTCGTCAAACCACCTTACCTTCCTTACAAGGTTGTTGAAGGCTTTTCGGTCGTCCACGAGGAGGTAGCTGAGACCTTTGGTTATCCCGCCCGGATACATCCGTGAGGTTCTCCCCGAAGCCTGCATGTAAGCGGTGACGTCCGCAACGGTGAGAACGTAGCCCTCTTCCGTCCTCCTGAGGGTAATCTCTTGAGAGTGGTCTATGAGCCTGCGCACTTCTTCGGAGAGAAGGAAGTCCTTTACCTGCTCCCTCAGACGGTCTATACGCTCCTTCAGGTCCGGAGTGTTTTCTATAAACTCTTCGCTCAGATAGGAATACCTCCTGAGGTTTTGGATCCAGCGGTCCACCTCCGTGAGCCTGTCCTTGAGTTCTTTGGCTATTACCATACGCACCGAAAGGAGCGCCCACAGGAGGTGGGAGGGGTGAGCCTCTATGTTCAAGCGTATGACTATCTTGGGAACGCCCACAAAGAGGGCGTATCTTACCACGTGGGGCAGATCTATACCCCTTGTAAGGGGGTTCCTGTAAGAGGCTATGCCCACAAGGACATCCACATCTCCCCTTTCAAACTCGGACAGGTCCTTTAGCTCCTCGTGGGACTTTACCCTTACTCCTTCCTTCTCAAGGAGGCTCTTTATCCTCTCAACTCCCTCCATACCCTTGTCGGAGGGGACGAACACAAGTCCTCCTTTACCGAGCTTCTTTACAAGTTCCACCGCCCTAAGCTCTACGTCTTTCGGCTCTTCGTAGATGTCCGCTATGTTTCTCAGATAAAGGGTGGGTCTTCCTACCTCAAAGCCCAGAAGTTCTCTGAAGAGCTTTATCCTGCTTGAGCGGGGGTTCCCCGTGGCGGAAGACACCACCAAAACTCCCTTCGCTTTTTCCTGAAGCCCCCTAACTTCTTCGGAAAGCCTTCGTATTTCCTCCCACGTGCTTTCGTCCTTGTTTCTCTTTTCTTTGAGCTTTATCAGGTGCAGAGCCTTTTCTATGTCCTCCTCGGAAAACCCTAGAAGGAGAAGAGCTTTATCTATGTTCTTGGCGGTCTTCAGGAAGGAGTCCACATCATCAACGAAAATAAAGCCGAAGTCCCTCGGAATAATCTCGTGGTTTCTGTAGAGGAACATGGAAGTGGTTATGAGGATGTCAAAGTCACCCTCTTCTATCCTCTTCTTTACCTCTTCCCTTTTTTTCTTGCTACCATCTGCGGGAACCAGAACGCGGAGGTTCCCCAAGTTACCCGAGGTTATCTTGTCGTATACCTGTTCAACCAAGAGCTTGGTGGGAAGGATTATGTAGCTCTTTATCCCTTTAAGAGCAAGGTAGAGGGCCGTAACTATTCCGAAGGTGGTTTTGCCCACGCCTGTGGGTGCAAGAAGGGCAAAGCTCCTCTTTAGAAAAACCTTCTTTGCCCAAGACCTTTGGAGGCTCCAAGGGTCGGTGCCTATTTTACTTTTAAAAAGCTCTTCCCACTCTTCAACCTCCCTCTGGGCGGTGCACAGCTCCTTCAGATTCCCCTCCCAGACCTCCGAGCAGACCCTCTCCTTGGGGACAGGCTCAGGCAGACACCTTTCACAGGGGAGACCCAAAAGCAATCTGTCCGATCCTATATCCCCCCCGCAGTTCGGACACAGCTCTTTGAATATAGCCGCTATCATCACGCTTCAATTATACTCTCGGGTTAAAATACTTGTGCTCTTTGAAAGAACCTATGAACTATCAGGAAGCTAAGGCACACGGCTTGACAGAGGAGGAATACGAAAGGATCGTAAAGTTCCTTGAAAGGGAACCCAACACCGTTGAGCTGGGCATCTTGGGCGCCCTCTGGTCGGAGCATTGCTCATACAAGTCCTCGAAGAGGGTTCTTAAAAAGTTTCCCACCCAAGCGGAGTGGGTGGTTCAGGGACCCGGGGAAAATGCGGGCGTCGTGAAGATAGATGAAAAGGTGTGGGTTGCTTTCAAGATAGAAAGCCACAATCACCCCTCCTTTATAGAACCCTGCAACGGAGCCGCTACCGGTGTGGGAGGGATAATCAGGGATGTTCTTTCAATGGGTGCGAGACCCATAGCTCTTATGGACTCCTTGAGATTCGGAAGTTTGGAAGAGTCTCTTTCAAGAACCATCGTGAGGGGCGTAGTAAAGGGAATAAGCTCTTACGGAAACTCCATCGGCGTTCCCACCGTGGGAGGGGAAACTTTCTTTGAGGAGTGCTACAAGACGAACCCCCTTGTAAACGCCTTCTGCCTAGGGATAATGCCTGCAGGAAGGATCTTCAGAGCAAGGGCAACCGAAGAAGGACAGCTTCTGTTTCTGATAGGTTCTTCAACGGGCAGGGACGGAGTTCACGGGGCAGTTATGGCTTCGGGGGAGTTTGCGGAAGATGTGGAAGAAAAAAGACCCAACGTTCAGGTAGGAGATCCTTACTTCGGTAAGAAACTGGTGGAGGCGGTCCTTGAGGCGGTAGAGAGGGGTCTCGTAGTGGGGATGCAGGACCTCGGGGCGGCGGGTCTTGCAGGTTCTGCTTCCGAGATAGCTGCAAAGTCGGGTTTGGGGGTTGAGCTTTACCTTGAAAGGGTTCCCCTTCGGGAAGAGGGTATGACCCCTTACGAGATCCTCCTGTCTGAAAGCCAAGAGAGGATGCTCCTTGTGGTTGAGGAGGAAAATCTCAAAGAGCTGAAGGAGATAGCAGAGTTTTACCATCTGGTCGGGGAGGTTGTAGGTCGCACCACACAAACGGGAAGGCTCGTAGCCAGATACAAAGAGGAGGTGGTGGCGGATCTGCCCGTCAGTCTCATAGTAGACGAAGCCCCCGTATACAACAGACCTTCCCGAGAACCCGAATATCTGCAGAAGTTGAATTCCCTTAAAGAAGAAGATCTCCCTCCCGTGGACATGAAAGAAGCCCTTTTGAAGATTCTGGAGTCCCCTAATGTATGCTCCAAGGAGTGGATTTACACCCAATACGATTACGAAGTTGGCACGAATACGGTTCTAAAGCCCGGGGCGGATGCAAGCGTCCTTCGGATCAAGTGGTCTCATAAGCCTTCCGTAAGCTCGGAAAAGGGCATAGCCATATCCTGTGAGGGAAACGGGAGGATGGTTTTCCTTGATCCTTACGAAGGTGGCAAGTATGTGGTAGCGGAGGCTTGCAGGAACGTAGCCTGCACAGGTGCTAAACCCTTGGCTATAACTGATTGCCTTAACTTCGGCAACCCCGAAAGACCCGAGATAATGTGGCAGCTTGAGAGGGCTGTTGAGGGCATGGCTCAAGCCTGTGAGAAGCTCGGCGTGCCCGTAGTCAGCGGGAACGTATCCCTCTACAACGAAACCGTTGAAGGACAAGAAGCAAGAAACGTATACCCAACGCCTATAGTGGTGTGCGTGGGCGTCCTTGAGCAGGTAGAAGGGCACGTAGGTTCCCACTTTATATCCGGAGGAGACATCCTCCTTATAGGAGACCTTGCCAGAAAGTCCGTTCCGGGCGGGAGCGAGTTTTTAAAAGTTGTCCACAACAGAGTGGAGGGTCCCATACCGAGGGTGGATCTTGAAAAGGAAAAGATCCTTATAGATCTGCTGATTGAGCTTGTTCAAAAGGATCTGATAAAATCCGCCCACGACGTTTCCGTGGGAGGACTGCTTGTAACCGTTTTGGAAAGCTGTTTCCCTCTAAACTTGGGTGCGGAGCTTGAAATCTACTCCGACGAGAGGGAAGACCTTTTCCTCTTTTCGGAAATGCCCACCCGTGTTGTGGTAAGCACCGATCCCGAAAAAACGGACACAGTTAAAGACCTCGTGGAAGAAAAAGGACTTGAGTGGATGTATATAGGTCAGGTAATCCAGCATCCCGAGATAAAACTAAGCTACAACGGCTCAAAGCTCTTTGAAGAAAAGCTGAGCACCTTTAAGGAGGTATGGCAAAGATCCTTGGAGAAAAGCCTCGGCTCTTTGTAAAGACCCTTACCGCCGTTCTGATCCTTGATCTTGTTACCAAGGAGTTGGCGGAGGCGCTTCTCAGCGAAAAGAGTTACGACCCTCTCCCTTTTCTCAAGCTCATGCTCATATATAACAGGGGTGCAGCCTTCGGGATATTTTCTGAGCTTCCCGATTTCCTTAGGGTCCCCCTGCTGGTGGGTGCACCCCTGATAGCCCTTGCGGTTACCTTCGTTTATTCTTTCAGGGTTTCCGACAAGTTAAGCGTTATAGCCCTCGGTATGGTGGCGGGGGGTGCCCTCGGAAACCTCTTTGACCGCCTCTTCTTGGGAAAGGTAAGGGACTTCCTGCACCTCCACCTTGGAGATCTCTACTGGCCCGCCTTCAACTTAGCGGACGCCTCTATAACCTTGGCTATAGGTTATCTGCTGCTTAGAAGCTTAAGAAAGCACTAAACTAATTCGTCTACATCTGAGACTGCCAAGTTTTCATGGGGATGGAGAATAAATGGGGCAAGGCTATTTCCGTGTCGGGGTCGTCAATTTTTGTTCATAGAGTTTTTTTATGGTTTTGAGGACTTCCACGAAAGGAACATCGTAAAGTCCGAGCTGTTCTACTGTGTAGGTGCCGGGGACGGGATGTTCCTCAAGGTAGGAGATGATGTGATCTAAGAAGTCGGGTCCCGCCCAGAGGTCAACATGGAAGTAAACAATCCTATTATTGTTGTCCAAAGCTGTTGATACTTCTGGGAACAAAGCTTCAATTTCTTCATGCTCAGGTAACTCATTTACATTCTTTACTCCCCTCAGCACGAAGCCCTCAAAAGGTCCATCGTCCTTTAGGGTTAGTTTCATGACAGCTTTAATATAGCTCTTGATATCTCTCTTTCAAGCTCTTCTCGCCCATAGGTTGAACGGTATATTGGTTTCATTCTAAAAGAGCTGCTTCTAAAAAATCTTCGGGCGAAAGTAACAGAGTAAGTGTAAAGGTAGTGAGGAAAAATCTATTCTAAAACATAGATAAACCCTGTCCTCTTGGCTATCATGTATTGGTCATGGGTATACTGGACAAGCTTATAAGGAAAAAGGACAAGGAGGAAAAAGGGCAGGAGGTCTACCGCTTAGGGGACCTCAGGCTGGTCAGAGCCGATTATTTGGAAAGGGATCCCGATGCCAAAATAGAGGAATATTGGATAGAGGCTATAGATTCAAACGATGACGGCTACTGGACGCTCGTGGGTAGGAGATATGGGATCTTTCAACTTTACGACTGGCAGGGCAAACTTCACCGCCTACCTGCACGCCCCCC
>WFYH01000207.1 GCA_015490215.1 Aquificaceae bacterium | reverse complement strand
TCCTACGCGGATGCCCTTCCCGATGAGTCTGCAATCCACAGAGCCTTTGCTGAACTTTACCAGAACTACGATGAGATTTACGGAGGTTTCGGAAACGCACCCAAGTTTCCTATTCCCCACAACATAATGTTCCTGCTCAGATACTACAGAAGGACCAAAAACCCAAAGGCTCTTGAAATGGCTTTGAGCACCCTGAAAAAAATGAGGCTTGGGGGAATTTGGGACCACGTGGGCTTTGGCTTTCACAGGTATTCAACCGATCGGAGGTGGATACTGCCCCACTTTGAAAAGATGCTTTACGACAACGCACTCCTGATGATAGCCTACACGGAAGCTTATCAGATTACCCGTGATGACTTCTTTGCCCGAACGGTGGAAGAGATTGCCCGCTACCTTACAAGGGACATGCGGACGGAGGAAGGTGCCTTTATGTCCGCAGAGGATGCAGACAGCGAAGGGGAGGAAGGGAAATTCTACACTTGGAGCTTGGAAGAGTTAGAAAGGGTCCTCTCCGAAGAAGAGCTGAAGTTATCTGTAAAGATCTTCAACCTTGAGGAGGAAGGTAACTTCTACGAAGAAGCCACAAGAAGGAAAACGGGAAGAAACGTCCTCTACATAGGCAGAGACCTTGAGGAGGTTGCAAAGGAGCTGGGAATGGACGAGGGAGAGTTACGCCAAAGGTTGGAAGAGATAAGGGTAAAGCTCTTCAAGGCTCGGGAAGAAAGGGTGAGACCCCTGAGGGACGACAAGGTTCTCACCGATTGGAACGGCTTGGCTGTGGGTGCCTTCGCCAAGGCAGGTGTAGCCCTTGGAAGGGAAGATTTCGTTGAGGTTGCCCGTCGGTGTGCGGATTTCCTTTTGGAAAAGATGATTACAGAGGAGGGGAACCTTCTACACCGCTACAAGGACGGTTCTGCGGGAATTCCCGCCTTCTTGGAGGATTACGCTTACCTTGTATGGGGTTTAACGGAGCTTTACTTTGCCACCTTTGAAGGTGGGTATCTGGAAAGGGCTTTTGAGCTAACGCAGAGGGCACTTGAGCTGTTTTGGGACGAAGATAATTTGGGCTTTTTCCAGACCTCACCCCTGCACGAGACGGTCCTTGTAAGAAAGAAGGAGGTCTACGACGGGGCACTCCCCTCGGGCAACTCGGTTATGGCTTACAACCTCGTAAGGCTCGGTCGCCTTCTCTCAAGGAGGGATCTTGAGGAAAAGGCACGTTTGACCCTGAACGGTTTTTCTCAGGTGCTCAAAAGCTTTCCCTCAGCCCATACCTTTTCTATGATAGCCCTTGATCTTCTGCTGGAGGGGACCTTTGAGCTTGTGGCGGTCCCCAAAGAAAAAGAGGCTTTGGAAAACCTAAGATCTATTCAAGTCCATTTTCTACCCGAGGGGCTTTTTGCGGTGAAGGAAAGCACTTTAGAGGACCTGAGCGATTTCTTCAAAGGTGTAAACCCTCTCAACGGCAAGCCCACCTACTACCTCTGTAGGAACTTCTCCTGTGAAAAACCCACGACCGACTGGGAAGAGGTAAGAAACTCCCTAATACCTGATGAGGGCGGAACCCCAAGTTAACCCGCCCCCCATGGCGGTCATGAGGACTATGTCCCCTCTATTTATCCTTCCTTCCTTTATGGCTTCATGAAGGGCTATGGGTATGGAGGCGGCTGAGGTGTTGCCGTATCTGTCTATGTTTACAAAGACCCTGTCCTCCGAAAGCCCGAGCCTTTGGGCGAGGGAGTTTATTATCCTGACGTTCGCTTGGTGGGGAACCACCAGTTTAACCTCTTCGGGCGACACACCCGCCTTCTCAAGGACACGCCTGCAGGATTCTTCCATGTTCCGCACGGCGATCTTGAAAAGCTCCCTTCCCTTCATCCTTATGTAACCGCAACTGTCAGCGTAGAGTATCTCCCACAGGCTGCCATCAGAGGAAAGGTCTACCGCAAGGACGTCGCTTTCGGAGTCCGAAGCCTCAAAAACCACCGCCCCTGCACCGTCGCCGAAGAGAACGCAGGTACTCCTGTCCTCCCAGTCAACCGCCTCCGAAAGCTTTTCCGCTCCCACTACCAGAACCTTGGAAGCCTTCCCCGACTTTATGAGGGCGTCCGCAAGCTCAAGACCGTATAAAAAACCGCTACAGGCGGCGGATATGTCAAAGGCGTAACCCCCTGCGGACAGCTCCGCCTGAAGGAAGCAGGCGGTGGAGGGAAACCTCTTGGCGGGTGTTATGGTAGCCACCACCGTGACATCTAACTCTTGAGGTTTTACTCCCGCATCTTCAAGGGCTTCCTCGGAGGCTCTCTTAGCCATAAAAACCACGCTCTCCTCTTTGGCTATCCTTCTTTCCTTTATCCCCGTTCTTGTGGTTATCCACTCGTCAGAGGTGTCTACCATCTTCTCAAGGTCGTAGTTTGTAAGCACATGTTCGGGAACGTATACACCCGTGCCTGCAATCCTAGTTCCCATTAAACTCTCGCCTCCTGCGGGGCAAGGGTTCTTATGTTTTCAACGAGCTTTCTGTTAAAGTCCTGATGGAGAAATTCCAAAGCAACCTTAACAGCATTCTTTATAGCCTTGGCGTTTGCCCTGCCGTGGGTAATTATAACGGGCTTTTTTGCCCCCAAGAGGGGTATACCCCCGTATTCTGCAAAGTCCGCCTTCTTTTTGAACCTGTTCAAAGCAGGCATAAGAAGGAAAGCCCCCAGCTTAGCCAACAGGCTGCCCTTTATCTCCTCCTTTATCATCTGAACGACCGCAAGACCTAAACTTTCGCTTGCCTTCAGTATAACGTTGCCCACAAAGCCGTCGCATACTATAACGTCAAAGGTTCCGGCATATATGTCCCTTCCCTCCGCATTCCCGAGGAAGTTAAGACGTGTCTGTTTAAGCAAAGGATAGGTCTCCTTTACAAGTTCGTTCCCCTTCCCCTCTTCCTCTCCTATGCTGAGAAGTCCCACCCTTGGTCTCTCTATTCCCAATATCTCCTGTGCGTAGGTGTGCCCTATGATGGCAAACTGAACCAGATGCTTGGGTTTTGAGTCAACGTTAGCCCCCACGTCTATCAGAACCGTCTTTCCCTTGGGGTTCGGGAGTGCCACAGCTATGGCAGGTCTCTCTATCTCTTCTTCCGCACCTACTACGAACTTCCCTACCGCTAAAACCGCTCCCGTGTTGCCCGCCGAGATCAAACCCTGAGCCTTCCCTTCTCTTACGAGCTTTGCACCTACAAAGAGGGAGGAGTTTTTCCTTTTGAGAACTGTTGACGGCGGTTCGTGAAACTCCACGTTCTGGGGGGCGTCCACAACCTCAAGGAGGGGGTTTCTGAGCTGCCCCTCACGGGTAAGAACCTCTTCTATCTTTTCCTTATCGCCAACAAGAAAAATCTTACAACTAAGCTCCTGAGCGGCTAAGATGCAACCCTTTACGATCTCATCGGGAGCAAAGTCCCCCCCGTTGCAGTCAACCGCAAAGCGGAAATTTTCCATCAGTCAAGGCTGATTACTTCCCTTCCCCTGTAGTGACCGCAGTAAGGACAAACCCTGTGGGGGACTATCCTTTCCCCGCACTCGGGGCACTCGCTCAGGGAGGGTATCCTTCTTTTGAACTTATTAAAGAAGTTTTGAGATCTCCTCTGGTTCCTTCTCCACTTGGAAGTTTTTGCCTTCGGAACAGCCATGCTACTCTACCTCCTAACGGTGAAGCAGGTTCTTTAGTATAGCAAATCTCGGGTCGGTAGGTTTGTCTTCCTCAAGTATAAGGGCGGGGTGATCTACACCTCTGCAGTCTGGACTGCACAAGGGCTTCATGGGAACGCTGAGTATTATCTCCTCCCTGACAAGATCTTCAAGTATCACCGTGTCCGGCTCTTCCATAAAGGAGAAGTTAAGGTCTTCCTCCGAGAGGGAAAGGTTCTCACCTTTGGGATATCTACCCACTATCTTCTCAGAGTCTTGAGAAATATCCTTTACGAAAACATTCAGGCACCTGCTACACTCTAATTCCACCTCCCCCTGCAAAACCATATGAACCCTGTAACCTTTAGAGTCCTTTTCTATCCTCAGATACACCTCCACGGGCTTCTTGAGGTCCCCAACGTCTGAGGGGATAGACAAATCCTCAGGTTTGAGCGAATAGTGCTTCTCATAGACGTCATACTGCTGGAAGATTTCTTTAAGATCCAAAACCACCATAAGGGTTAATTTAGAGAAACTAAAGGAAGAGAGCAAGCACTTGCTACTTAGCTTCAAACGTACCTTATAACACGGTAATATCCTAGTGTTTTCAATCCCCTATATGCATCGCCGTTACGGAATCCCACTGGGCTACGTGAAGTTTGAGCCACGGGACGAGCTTTTCTTCCAAGAAGGTCATTACCTTCCTCGGGGACTTTTCCTTCTTCCACTCGTCGTAGACCTTTTTAAAGTCCTTCCTCATGTTGTCGTGTTCTGCCTTGTGCATGGGATATCCGAAGAAGTCTGCCTCCTTCATCAGCTCCTCTTCCATAGAAAAGTGATCCTCAAGGTCAACTAACAGTTCGTCCATAAGCTTGTCCGCCTCGTCCAGATCACCGACTTTTAGCTTCTCATAGAGTTCATTGATCAAGTCTATCTCGTCCTCGTGGACGGCGTTCATGAACATGTTGGCTACCTTTTGAATCTGACCCGGCTTAACAAGCATTTGCTTACCTCCCGAACTATATTTAATCCAGAGAATAATGGAGTTTTCTCTGAAAACAAGTGTTTACATCATAAAATTCGCAGGCTCACGTCCCCCGAAACCACTTTTCTCAACCCTTCGGAGGTTTTCAGCAAAAGGAACCCCCTCTCATCAATACCTTCAAGTATACCTATAATGGGCTTCTCACCGATTATGACCACCTCTTGACCCAAGAAGAGAAGCCTTTCCTCTACTTTTTCTTTAAAGGGTGCGAAACCCTCCCTTTGGAAAATAAGCAGGTTCTCGTATATGCGGGAAAGGGTCCTAAGGAGAACCTCCTTGGGATCATAAAATCTGCCCGTTGCCATCCGCAGGGAGATAGCGATGTTTCTCAGGGATTCGGGCATAGTCTCTTGGTTGAGGTTCAAACCTATGCCCACCACCACGCGGGCGGAGCTCTTCTCGGTGAGTATTCCACACAGCTTTTTTCCGCTCAGGTAGACGTCGTTAGGCCACTTTATGAGGGTCTTTATCCCCACATCTTCAAGAGCTTGAACTACCGAAAATCCCATCACAAGGGGTAAAGGCAAAAGGTCGCTAAAATCTTCCTCTCTCAGAACGAAACTAAAGTATAAGCCTCCCTCCGGCGACTCCCATCTCCTCCCTTTCCTTCCCTTTCCCCTTTTTTGTCTTTTTGCTACCACTACGGTGTAGAAAGGCAAACTACTTTCCTTTAAAATCCTTTGTGTGGAGTCCGTCTCTTCAAGCCAGAGCATATAGGGAAAGGGCTGTAGCAAATCCATAAGGAATTTCTTATATTATTATTTTGCCCGGAGGTGGTGAAGTTGAGAAGGCATATGCTTAAGTCCAAGATCCATAGGCTTACCGTTACAGATGCGGATCTCCACTACGAGGGGAGCCTGTCTTTGGATGAAGAACTTATGGAAGCGGCTGACCTCAAGCCCTTTGAAAAGATAGAAGTTTACAACATAAGCACGGGAGATAGGTTCAGCACCTACGTTATACCCGCCCCGAGGTTCTCGGGAACTGTTCAGCTCAACGGTGCGGCGGCAAGGCTTGGTGCAAAAGGGGATCTGATCATAATAGCCTCCTATGCGGAATACGAAGAGGAGGAGCTGGAGGACTACCATCCCAAGCTGGTTTACGTTGATGAAAACAACCGCATAGTTAAGCTGGAGGAGAGAGATGTTCAACGTGCCTGAGGTCACTCCCGAGGAGGCTAAGAGGATACTTGAAGAAGAAGGGGATAAGGTAGTTCTCCTTGATGTGAGAACGCCCCCGGAGCACTTTCAGCTCCGCATACCCAACTCAACCTTCATACCCCTTGACGATCTGAGATACAGATACACCGAACTTCCCAAGGACAAGAAATACATAGTCTACTGTAGGAGCGGGGAAAGGAGCGCCTTTGCCACATACTTTTTAAGGCATATGGGATACGACGCTTACAACCTCGCCGGCGGGATAATAGCTTGGCCCTACGAAAAGGAAAGCGGAGCTTAGATACGCAGAAGCTCCTCCGCTCTGACCTCTGCGTCCACCGCTATCCTCTTTAGTTCCATCTCGGACATTCCGAGCTCTTGGGAAACCTCTTTTACCGTTTCCTCAAAGGTTTCTCCGCCTTCCGATAAGGCTTCTTCTATACGGGTGGCGTATTGAAGGATATTTGCAAGCTCAGGATTTTCTCCCGTGAAGGCTCCTATTATCTCCTCGTCTATGTTTACCTCACGCAGAAACTCCACTTTGTCCACACCGAGTATCTGGTCTATAAGGGAGAAAAGACCCGCAAGGTAAGCTTCGTTTATTAGGGAAGGAGCCTTTCTTTTTGCTATTTCCTCTGAAACCATAGCCCTTATCAGGGACTTTTTCCAAAGGGTGGGGTTCTCCGCAGCCACGTAGTCGTTCGCCGCCACCAAAAGGGTAAACTTCTTTAAATTGTCCATACCCAAGTAAGAGCAGGCTTGGACTATGTCCTTTATCTCCTTTCTTTTGGTGAAGTAGGCGGAGTTTACGAACCTCAAGAGCTTGGCGGACATCCCCACATCGCTCGCTATTATGTTGGCAAACTCCCTCACGCTCTGAACCGTGTTTAGGGCAGCTATCATCCTCATAAGCGTAGTCTTCAGGAAGGGAGCAAGCTCAAACTCTTTAACAACTTGGGGTTTCCCCAAATGGTATCCCTCAAAGAGATCTCCGAAGTTTTTGACTTTCTGATACTGCTCCTCGTTTTCTATCCTCGACACTAAGAGAAGCTTTTTGTTCCTCTTTACAGCGCTTGCCCTGTTCTCGTCCAGCCTGTTTACCGAAAACTCCACTATGTAGGATCTCTGAAAAAGGTCAACGTATTTGCCCGAATAGAGATCTTCGTTTATAGCAAAGGTGGCTCCCTTTTCCTTCAGTTCGTCTATCCTCTTTAGGATGGTAGAGTAAAGGGTCTGCCCAACTTCAACTTGGGGCTTTATCAGGTCAAATATCACCTTTTTTGCGGGCAAAAGATCCAAAGATCTGTTTAAAACGGTGTCAAGGGCTACGTTTATGAATATGCTCTTTCCCTCAGAGACCTTTTGGATGCCGAGCTCAGCGACGAGCTCAGCCATAATAAAGGTAGCCTTGTTGTATGGAACATCCTTGGGATACTCTTCAAGGTTGTCTGATTTCCTCAGGTAAACCTCGTATCCGTATACGTTCCCATCCTTGTCAAATACCGGCTGTCTGGCTATTACGAAGCTCATTTATCCTCTCCCTCAGCTCCGGATATAGGGGGAACTCTTCGCAGAGTTCCCTTACCTTTTCTTTGACCCTCTCTATAACCTTATCGTCACCGAGGTTGTTTACTACATCAGCTATGAGGCGGGCTATCTCTCTCATCTGATCTTCTTTCATGCCCCTCGTGGTAAGGGCAGGTGTTCCTATCCTTATACCGCTGGTCTTTGTGGGAGGCAGTGGATCAAAGGGAACCGCATTCTTGTTTACGGTAATGTTCGCCCTACCCAAGGCATCCTCCACCTGCTTTCCGGTCAGGTTCTTGTCCCTAAGATCCACCAAGACTATGTGGCTGTCCGTTCCTCCCGAGACTATCTTAAAGCCGAGTCTTGCAAGCTCCTCTGCCAAAGCCCTTGCATTGGCTATAACCTGACGGGCGTATTCTTTAAACTCCTCGGTCATAGCTTCTTTAAAGGCAACTGCCTTTGCCGCTATAACATGCATAAGGGGACCGCCCTGAATACCGGGGAAAACGGACTTGTCTATTGCCTTGGCAAACTCTTCCTTGCAGAGGATAAACCCGCTTCTGGGACCCCTGAGCGTTTTGTGGGTCGTTGAGGTTACAAAGTGGGAAACAGGAACGGGATTGGGATATTCACCGGCGGCTATCAATCCGGCGTAGTGAGCCATATCCACCATAAGGAGAGCGCCCACATCGTCCGCTATTTCCCTCATCCTGTCCCAATCTATGACCCTCGGATAGGCGGAGGCTCCTCCGACAATAAGCTTTGGTTTGTGTTCTTTGGCGAGCTTATACATTTGGTCGTAGTCTATGAGTTCCGTTTCGGGATCCACACCGTACTGGACAACGTTGTAGATCTTTCCGGAGAAGTTCACCTTAGCCCCGTGGGTGAGGTGCCCACCGTGGGCGAGGTTCATACCCATTATGGTGTCGCCGGGCTGGAGGACAGCCATGTAGACAGCCATGTTCGCCTGCGAACCTGAGTGGGGCTGGACGTTGGCGTGCTCCGCCCCGAAGAGCTTTTTAGCCCTTTCAATGGCAAGCTCTTCCGCCACGTCCACAAACTCGCAGCCTCCGTAATACCTCTTGCGCGGGAGTCCTTCCGCATACTTGTTGGTAAGAACGCTTCCAGTTGCCTCCATAACCGCCAAGGAGGTAAAGTTCTCGGAGGCTATCATCTCAAGATGGTAAAACTGACGCTCATACTCCTTTACAACTACCTCAAAGATTTCCGGATCGGTCTTCAGCAGGTTCTCCATGGCACATTATTTTCCAAGATTTTTACGGATTATACAAGGCGAAGAACGGGAGTTTTTTCTGGTCTTTTTATTTAAAACTCTAGAACAGTTCTTTGGTGGAGGCGGCGGGAGTCGAACCCGCGTCCGAGGACGGTGACCACATCCGGGGCTCTACAGGCTTAGCCCGTGTTTAGGCTCTGCCCTCGGGTCGCCCACGGGCAGGCCCCCCGAGGGGAAGCACGGCTTTAGCTTCTCGGTAGCCCCTCACCGTGCGTCGGGGCTACCCAGCCCCTGCGGTCTGACGCCTTCAGGTCGGCCAGAGGCGCACCTCCCTGAGGCGCGCTGCCTTTCAATTAGGCAGCGAGAGCGAGCTCAGCTTCGGGAAGTGTTTCTTTGGCTGTTTCGGGTGCCACCCGGCCTGCTCCCCGGGGGTCACCGGTCCCCGTCGAAACCGAGTCGCCCCCTTGCTGTGCCAAGATTTTAATTTACTACCTGATCGCCTGAAATACAAGGTATAATTCCAAGTTGGTGCCCAAAAGCCGCCTGCCGGGTCCGTGGGCACCCTTCAAAAGGCGGGGTATAAATAGCCCGGCACCCGAGCGAGCGGGCTTGGGTAGATCGGTGATACCGGCGTGACACCCGACATAGCTGGCATTCCCGAGGTTCCCATTACGGAAAGAGAGTATCCCATGATGCCCCTCAGGGATATAGTGGTCTTTCCCACGATGGTAATCCCCCTCTTTGTGGGCAGACCCTTCTCTATAAAGGCGGTGGAAGCCGCTTCTATGAACGACAAACTCATATTTCTCGTCCTTCAGAAGGACAAAAACATTGAAGAACCCAAAGTGGAAGACCTCTATACCATGGGCGTTATAGCCCACATCCTCAGGGTGGTGCCCGTTGAGGAAAATCGGATAAAGGTTCTCGTTCAGGGTATAAAGAGGGCAAGGATCAAAGAAATCAGCTTCAATGACGGCTACTACAAAGCCTTAGTTGAACCGGTTCCCGAAGAGGATCTGACCGAAGAAGAGCTTACCATTGAAGACAAAGCCCTTATGAAGTCGGTAAAGGAACTCCTTGATAAAGCCATCTCTCTCGGGAAGCAGGTGATACCCGATATTGCCATGATCATAAGGGAGTTAGAAAGCCCCGCAAGACTTTCCGACCTTATAGCTTCAATCCTTGAAATGAAATCAAAGGAAGCTCAAGAGGTTTTGGAAACGGTAGACCCGAGGGAGAGGCTCCGCAAGGTTCACCAGTATCTACTCAACGAGGTGGGCATCCTTGAGGTAAAACAGCAGATAAGCGCTCAGGCAAGGGAGCAGATAGAAAAGGAGCAAAGGGAGTATTTCCTGAGGCAACAGCTCAGGGCGATACAGGAGGAGCTTGGAGAGGGGGACGAAAGGCGGGCGGAGATAGAAGAATACAGGAAAAAGCTTTCTGAGCTTCAGCTTGAGGAGTCTACCCGTAAAGAGATAGAGAAGCAAATAAACAGGCTTGAAAAGCTTCATCCCGACTCCGCAGAAGCTGGCGTCCTGAGAACGTGGCTTGACTGGGTCCTTGAACTCCCTTGGAATACAAAAACCGAGGACAACTACGACCTGCAGAGGGCAAGGGAGATACTGGACAGGGACCACTACGATCTTGATAAGGTAAAGGACAGGATAATTGAATACCTTGCGGTTAGGAAGCTTACGGAAGGCAAAGAGTCCATGGCTCAAATCCTCGTATTCATAGGTCCACCCGGTGTGGGGAAAACTTCCCTCGGAAGGTCTATAGCGGAAGCCTTGGGAAGGAAATTCGTAAGGATAGCCCTAGGGGGGATAAGGGACGAAGCGGAGATAAGGGGACACAGGAGAACTTACGTGGGTGCAATGCCCGGTAGGATCATACAGGCTATAAAGCAGGCGGGCACCAAAAACCCCTTAATAATGTTGGATGAGATAGATAAATTAGCTATATCCTTTCAGGGGGATCCCGCAGCCGCACTCCTTGAGGTTTTGGATCCCGAGCAGAACAAAAGCTTTACGGATCTGTATATAGGTCTACCCTTTGACCTTTCTGAGGTGATCTTCATCTGCACCGGAAACAGGGTGGACACGATACCCACACCTCTTCTTGACAGGATGGAGCTTATAAGCCTTTCTGGCTACTCAGAAGAGGAAAAGCTCTTCATAGCCCAAAAGCACCTTATCCCCAAGCTTATCCCTATGCACGGGCTTGAAAAGGATGAGGTGATATTTGAAGACGAAGCTGTCTTGGAAATCATCAGGGGCTATACGAGGGAAGCAGGGGTCAGAAACCTTCAGAGGCAGATATCCGCAGTCCTCAGGAAGATAGCGGTTAAAAAGCTAAAGGGTGAAAAGGGTCCCTTCAGGATAAAGAAGGAGGACATCAGAAAGCTCCTCGGGGTTCCGAAGCAGAAACCCGAAAGGGAGAAGGAACCTCTCGTGGGAATAGCCACGGGACTCGCTTGGACGGAAACGGGCGGAGAGATTATGTATATAGAGGCGACCAAAATGAAAGGTAAGGGAGGGCTTCTTTTGACAGGATCCTTGGGAGATATCATGAAGGAATCCGCTCAAGCCGCCCTTTCCTACATAAGGGCGAATGCGGAGGATTTCGGAATAGACCCGGACGTATTCCCCCAAACGGACATCCACATTCACGTTCCGGAAGGGGCGGTTCCCAAAGACGGACCTTCCGCGGGGGTAGCCATAGCTACCGCTTTGGCATCCCTTCTTACCGATATTCCCGTAAGGATAGACGTGGCTATGACGGGAGAGGTTACCCTGAGGGGTAGGGTCCTGCCCGTTGGGGGTCTTAAGGAAAAGATCCTCGCAGCCAAGAGGGCTGGTATATACGAGGTTATCCTGCCCGAGAAGAACAAAGAAGAAGTCCTTGAAGATCTCCCCGAATACGTTCGGGAGAAGATGAAACTCCACTTTGTCAGCAACCTCCGTGAGGTCTTTGACATAGCCCTCACCAAGCCCCCCTACAAGAAGAAAAGGAGGAGGAAGAAGTCCTGAGGAAGGCGGTTTATCCGGGAACCTTTGACCCTCCCCACTTGGGTCACCTTGACATAGTGGAGAGAAGCCTAAAACTCTTTGACAGGGTGGTGGTTGCGGTAGCCAAGAACCCCAGAAAACACCTCCTCTTTGATCTTGAGGACAGGTTAGAGATGTTTGAGAAAATGACCGAGCACCTCCGTGACAGGGTGGAGGTTAAACCCTTTGACTCCCTCCTCGTTGACTTCATGAAGAAGGAGGGGCTCAGCATAATAGTCAGGGGGGTAAGGCTCTTCACCGATTTTGAATACGAGCTTCAGATAGCCCTTACAAACTACAAGCTTGCGGGTGTTGAGACGGTGTTCATGATGCCCTCTCAGGAATACATTCACATAAGCTCAACGATCGTCAGAGACATAGCCTCTTACTGCGGGAATTTAGAGGGCATAGTTCACCCATTTGTAGCTCAAAAACTCAGGGACAAGTTCGGATGCTCCCGATAATTCTCTTCCTTGTAGTCTTCATGACCGCTTACGGAAAAGAAGTATGCCCAAAGGTAGAAAACGACACCGAGGAACCCTACCTCTCCTATGCGCTCTTGAGAACCCTTGAAAAAGCGCTTCTTGAACTCGGCTACTCGCCCGTGTGTCGGGAGGGGAGCGAAATCGTTTTTTTAAGGGTGGTAAACTTTGAAGAAAAGCCCATAGCCATAACGCCTCAACAGAGGGTAAGCTCCTACCTTCTTACCGTGAGTCTATCCCTGAAGGTAAAGGATGAAGATGAGAAGATCACCTCCTCGGTTCCCTACCGTCTTCCTTACGGAGGTCTCGGGGACATTCCCAGAAGGGAGGCTGTAGATGACTTGGTTGATAAAATATATACGATTATTCTAAAAAGCTTAAGGAGGTTGGAAGATGCTGATAAACGTGGAAACCACCAAGGGAGTTGAGGAGGTAAGACAGAAACTTGAAGAGTCCGCAAAAGCTAAGGGCTTCGGTGTAATGAGCGTTCACGAGGTTACCAACATTCTCGCCAACAAGGGACATCCTATAGATTACAAGTGTGTCATAGTTGAAATCTGCCAACCCAAGGCGGCGAGCACCGTTCTCAAGAAGAACGCTTTTATCTCTACCGCCATGCCCTGCAGGGTGTCCATCTTTGAAAAGGACGGCAAGACCGTCCTGAGCACCATAGCCCCCACCCAGCTTCTTGAAATGTTCAACGAACCCGATCTAAAAGATACCGCTCAGGAGATAGAAAACCTCATAAAGGAGATGATGGAAGAAGCCGCTAAATGACCGATGAAGCTTACATGACCCTTGCCCTCTCCCTCGCCAAGAGGGCAAAGGGTTTCACTCACCCTAACCCCACCGTGGGTTGTGTTGTGGTAAAGAACGGAAAGATAGTGGGGAGGGGCTTCCACGAAGGGGCGGGAAAGCCGCATGCGGAGGTGGTTGCCCTCTCACAGGCGGGTAAGGAAGCCCAAGGCTCCATCCTCTATGTGACCCTTGAACCCTGCACCCACTTCGGAAGGACACCACCCTGCACGGATGCCATTCTCAGGTATGGGGTAAAGAGAGTGGTGGTGGCGGTGGAAGACCCCAACCCCCTCGTAGGTGGAAAGGGTATAAAGAGACTCAAGGAAGCGGGGCTTGAGGTTACGGTAGGTGTTCTTGAAGAGGAAGCCCGCCTTTTGAACGAGGATTTTTTTACCTACGTTTCAAAGAGAAGACCTTACATAACCTTAAAGCTCGCTCAGTCCGCTGACGGGAAGATAGCTACCCTTTCGGGCAACAGCAAATGGATAAGCTCCGAGGACAGCAGAAGATACGCCCACAAGCTCAGATCCGAAGCGACCGCCATCTTGGTAGGTATAAATACGGTTCTCAAAGATAACCCTTCTTTGACCATAAGACATTTCCCCTCTCCGAGGCAACCCCTCAGGGTGGTTCTTGACCCCAACCTGCGGATAGATCCCTCTCTGAAAATAGCAAGCTCCTCGGAAGCGAGAACTCTCCTCTTTCACAGAAAAAGGGATAAAAAGAAGGAAGAAGCTCTTTCCTCTCGGGGGGTAGAACTCATAGCCTTGGAAGATTTTTCCCTCGGAAACATCTTGGAAGAGCTTTATAGGAGGGAGGTGGTTCACCTGCTCGTAGAAGGGGGAGCAAAGACGGTGAGCAGTTTTTTAAAGTCGGGACTGTGGGACAGAATGATCATCTTTCAGGCTCCGAAGCTCATAGGGGACGGAATTTCTATCGGCGACCTCGGGGTCAGGTCGGTAAGGGAAGCAAAAAAAATGAAACTTAGGAGAACCTTTAAAATAGGTCAGGATATCGTTGCAGAATATATCCCTTTGTTTTAAAGTATTGTTTAAATGAGCAGGAAAGAGGAGATCCTCAAGCTTATTGAAGAGGGCTACACCACCGCAAAACAGCTTGCCCGCCACTTTAACGTGTCTCTGATGACCATATACAGGGACCTGAGGGAGCTGGAGGAAGAAGGCAAGATCATAAGGAAGCACGGCAACGTTGAACTAAAGAAAGAGGAAGAGATAAAGGAAAGCACCTGCGCAGTTTGCGGAAAGAACGTAGACCTGAGGCTCGGATTTATCTACATGATGCGGGGAGGGAAGAAGGTTCAAACCTGCTGTGCCCACTGCGGTTTGATAGCCTACAGGACGCTGAACAAAGAGAACATAGAGATGGTCATGACGAGGGACTTTATCTCTTCAAATCCCATAAACGCATTTATGGGATCCTTTGTCATAGGTAGTTCTGCAGCGCCTTGCTGTCAGCCTTCTGCTTTTGCCTTCGCCAGCAGAGAGGACGCCGAGAAATTTGCCAAGGGCTTTGGGGGTTACGTTTCCGACTTTGAAGAGGCTACCGTCAGGATGGAAGAGCTTATGAAGTCGGGTCCGAAGATAAAGCTTTCAACTAAGTTGTAAATATGAGCAAACAGACTAAACAGCTCGGGAGCTGGGGGTTGATAGTCGCTCTTGTGGCTTCCCTGCTGGGTTCTGTGGTCCCCTTTGCAAGCGTAGTAGCCTTAGCCGGGTGGGTTGTGGCTTTGATAGGTTACATCAAAGCCTCCGAGGAACTCGGTGAACCCAGAATAAGGGGAAACATCATAAAAATGGTGATCCTGAGCGTAGCCGCTATGGTGATCTTTATGCTCGGTGTGATGATGGGCGGATCAATGATGATGGGAGGGGAAAGGTTCGTGCCTGCGGGCAACTTCGGGTTTTTGATGATGGTGGTGGCGTGGCTGTCTATTCTTGGAGCGAGCTGGTTTTGGTATAAAGCTAACACCTTGCTATACGAAAAAACGAACATCAAGCTCTTTAAAACGGGCGGACTGCTTATGTTCGTAGGAGCCATTTTGGCGATAATTCTGATAGGGGGCTTGATTTCCCTTGTAGGTGAGATACTTTTGATAGTGGCGTGGTTTAACGTTCCCGAAGGAACCGCCTGAAGGGGTTAGTCTAAATACAGATTAAGCTCCGGAAGGTTAAAACGCCTCTTGAGTTCAATCTTTACCATCTCCCTAAAGAGTTCCCCGTCTTTTTTGAAATCCTCAAATTTCCTCAGGATTTCCTTTTTCTCTTTTTCATCAAGGTTCTTCCAGACATCCCTTATCATTTTGTCCTCAAGTTTCCTGAGGATCTCGTAGGCTTCTCTTTCGGTCTTAGGTGCAGGCACATCCCTTTCGGAAAGCCCTACGAGGGCTAACTTCCTTTTAAACCTCTCCTTCCACTCTAACTTTTTGGGTAAAGCCCTTAGATACTCCTCGTATCTTCTGTAAACCTCTCTGTAGCAGAGGAATGCGGGATACTTGCCCATTCTTTTGGGATTGACCTTAAGGTAGCAATCCCTTAGACCCTCCTTTATTATGTGCTCGGGCAAACCCGCCTCCAGAAGGGTCTTAAGAAATAACCTCTCTCTGGGAGAGATAAAGAAAACATTCCCCTTAAGCTCAAGCAGGAAGT
>WFYH01000206.1 GCA_015490215.1 Aquificaceae bacterium | reverse complement strand
GTTGAAAGGTGTGTTCCTAATCTGCCGTGTGGAGTTGAAAGGGTTCGGGTTTTGGAGGTAGCCAGAGTTTGGCTTCCAGCGTTCCTAATCTGCCGTGTGGAGTTGAAAGAAGAGGGCGGTTCCTGCAACAGGGCTGATAAGGTTCTGTTCCTAATCTGCCGTGTGGAGTTGAAAGCCTTTTCACCTTCTCCTTCTCTCTCAACAACTTCCTTGTTCCTAAGTTCCTAATCTGCCTGTGGAGTTGAAACTCGTGCAACCCGTGAAGACATTCCAAGTTTCTTGAGTCCACTCTATGTTCCTAATCTGCCGTGTGGAGCTGAAAGAGGGTTTTGTTTTTAAAAAAACTGCCGTGCTCTGTTCTTAATCTATTAAAAGAGTTGAAACGTTTGAGTTTTCGACTTTCCTAGAGTTCAAACAGTATTTCTCTGAGAACCACCTTTCTTGCACGACACCTCAATTAAGGAGTAGTTGCTTTTCCTTTGCGACAAAGATAATTTATTGAAAGCGGTAGCCTTAGACGGGAAACCAGAAGAAAGAAGTCTTATGAATTTTAGATTCCAGGGAGGTTACGGGATGATAGACAGGGCTAAAGGGATAGTTAAAAAGGTAACCCTTGAAGTGATCTATGAAGTAGTAGAAGAAAGAAGCAAGGAGATCAAGGATAGACTTTACAAAATTGAAAATGGGATGGAAAGGGTTGAAAGAAAACAAGAAGAGGATTTTAGACACCTCTATACGCGGATGGATAGAGTGCATGAGAGGATAGACCAAACCAACCAGAGGATAGACCAGCTGAGACAGGAAGTAAAAGAAGAGGTAAATCAGTTAAGACAGGAAATGGGGCAGATTAGAGATGAAATTGGAAGGATAAACCAGAGATTTGATACTGTTATCCAGATGCTCTCGGAGGTTTTAAGGAGATCGTAACCTGTAGGATCGGGAATCAAGTCCATATAGCGAAGGTATAATAGCCTAAAGGTAGATGAACAAACTTTCCTGCCTTGTATCGGCGGTTATCCTCGTTTTGTCTATAGGGTTTCCCATACCTTTAGAGGAAGCTCAGAGGCTTGCCCTTGAGAAGAATTTAAGCCTGAGCACAGAGAGGATAGAGAAGAAAATAAAGAAGCAGGAGACCCTTGAGAAGTTGGGAGAGCTTTTTCCCACGGTAAACCTTGAAGCCTCCTTTAACATAGCAAAAAAGCAGAGCTTTACCTTTTCCCTGCCGGGTTTACCGCCCCAAGAATTTGTTTTCCTTGAGGGAAGCTATCCAAAGTTTACCCTCTTTGTGGAACAAGATCTTTTCAATGTGCCGAAGTTTGAGGGATACCGTATTTCAAAGAAAGCGGAAACCTTGCAGGATCTAAAGGTTCGCATCACCAGACTAAAGGTGCTAACAGAGGTCAGAAAAGCCTACGTGCGTGCCCTTCAGGCGAAAGCCCTCGTAGAAGTCAAAGAGAAACATCTTGAACTTGTCAAAGCCCACCTAAAAAATGCCCAAGAGCTGTTTAGGGAAGGTCTGATAGCTTTCAAAGATGTTTTAGAAGCAAAGGTTAAGCTCTATCAGATAAAGGAAGAGCTTTCAAAGGCACGGTCCGACTACCGCAAAGCTCTCCTCTATCTTTCCTATCTGGTGGGAACACAGGTAAAAGACGTTCAGCCCATAGAGTTGAAGAGTCTAAAAGGAGACAGAAAAAAGCTCCTTGAGATCATGGAAAGGAATAACCCAGCTCTCCAACTTGCCAAAAGGAAGGTTGAAGTCTTAAAACTCCAAGAGAGACTTGCCAAGTCCCTGTTTCTGCCCACCGCAGGACTTGAGTTTGCCTACCAGAGAACCGAGGAGTCGGAGCTTTTCCCAAAAGACAGATACTTTGTGAGCTTCTTCTTAAGGTGGAACGCCTTCAGCGGGCTGAGGAGGTTCAGAAGGCTTGAGGTAGCAAGACTTTCTCTGAGAAAAGGTCTAAAAGAGCTTGAGGATCTCAGGGAAAAGCTCAGGCTCCGCCTTTACACTATCTTGGAAGAGATTGAAAGCATCAAGGCGAGGATAGAGCTTGCCAAAAAGCGTATAGAGGAAGCCGAGGAACACCTAAGGGTTGCCGAAGAGAAGTTCAAAGAAGGTTTGGGCACGAGCACGGAGGTCTTGGAAGCTCAAAGTTACCTGATAACCGCCCGCAGAGTTTACGAGATAAGCAGGCTTGAACTTACCCTCAGTTACTTTAAACTCTTGGAGGTTTTAGGCAAAGATGAAGGGTAAAAGGTTAATAGGCGCTTTGATGGTGGGGCTGAGCTTGGCGGTGATGGGGGTGTTGGGATACCGCTGGGTAGAGTTTCGTCTCAGCCACGCCATAACCAATGCGGTATTCGTAGAAAGCGACACCTTTGTAAAGGTCTCCTACGACAGGCTCGGCGGGAAGATAGTAAAGCTCTTTAAGGAGGAAGGAGAAAGGGTAAAAAAGGGAGAACCCTTGGCAAAACTTGACGACAGAAGCGTGAAGCTCAAATTAGAAAGCCTTCGCTTGGAGTTAGAAAGGCTGAAAAAAGAAGAAAAGGCGCTGAGGGTAAAGAGGGACTCCCTTAGGAAGGAGCTACTCAAGAGGAAAGAGGTTCTCTCTTTTAAAGAAGAGGAAATCTCCCAAAACCTCGGCGCTTTGGAAGCCCAGATAAGACAACTCCAAAGGGACAGGGACAGGTTCAAAAGGCTCTACGAAAAAGGTGTTGTTCCCGCCCGAAAATACGAAGACATCCAAACAAAGCTTGAAGCCCTCCAAAAGAGAGCCGCCGCCTTGGAAGCTACCCTAAAGGCTCTCAAGAAAGAAAAGGAAGTGATAGAGGTAAAGATAGCCTCTTTGAGAGAACTTGACCTGAAGATGCAGGCTCTGCGAGAAAGCATAAAGTCGCTTGAGAAAAGGGTAAGGGATGTGGAAAACCTCCTTGAGGATACTGTTCTCAGAAGCCCTATAAACGGTTACGTGGTTAAAAGGTTCGTAAGCGAAGGGGAAACGGTTAGGCAAGGGCAAGCTATATACGCCCTTTACGACCCCGAGGACGTATACATACTCGTTCTGTTAGAAGAGACCAAGTTAGAAGGGATAAGGGTAGGGAGCAAAGCATACATAAAGATAGACGCCTTCCCGAATGTGAAGTTTGAGGGGGTGGTAAAGGAAATAGGAAGGGCGGCGGCGGCGAAGTTCGCCCTCATTCCGAGGGATGTAACCGCAGGGGAGTTCACAAAGGTGGCTCAGAGGATACCCGTAAAGATAGAGCTGACCAAAGGGGACAAGAGACTCCTCAGGGTAGGTATGGGTGGAGAGGTTGCCATAGAAAAATGGAGACGCTGAGGATACCCTGCGAAGAGGTAGAAAGGCTTAGAAATAAGCTGATAGCCTCGGGACTGAGACCCCGCACAGTAGACCACACCCTTTGGAGTTTAGAAGGTGAAGAAGTATATCTGAACCTTTATACTTCCTGCATTCTGCTGATCCAAGGAAAGAAGACAAAAGAGTGGAAGAAGAAAATCCTATCCCTTTTGAGCGTTCCCAAAGAACCCATAGGTGGATGCGACGAGTCGGGAAAGGGAGACATATTTGGTCCCCTTGTCCTCTGCTGCGTGGTTATAAGACCCGAAAACTTCCTGAGGATTCTGGAGCTTACCCCCAAAGACTCAAAGAAAATGAAGGACAAAGAGGTAGAAGAAAAGGCACCCCTTTTGAAAAAGCTTGTCGTGGTGAAATGTATAAAGCTCCTTCCCGAAAGGTTCAACCAGCTTTACGAAGAGGTGGGAAGTGTAAACAAGATTATGGACGAAGCTTATCTGAGGATTTTGAAAGAGTTTGAAAGCACTCCTCCCAAAAGGGTAATCGTAGACGCCTACAGGGAGGGTAACCCGTTTAGTGGCTACGGATGGGTTAAGATGGAGAAAAAGGGAGAAAGAGATGTAGCGGTCAGTTGTGCCAGCATAATAGCCCGCTGGAAGTTTCTGAAAGCCTTAAGAGAACTGGAAGAAACCTACGGTCTTGAGATCCCCAAGGGAGCCTCCGAGGAGGTAAAAGCCAAAGCCCGTGAAATCCTACAAAAGGATCCTACCCTTGCAAGGAAGCTTATCAAGATCAGCTATCTTTGAACCTTGAAATCAACTCCTCCATGACCTCTTTAACATCCACGCCGTTGGTAGTCAAAGCAACCGTGAGCATATACAGAAGATCCGCAACCTCGTAAACTATCTCGCCCTTATCTTTGTTCTTAAGAGCTATCAAAACCTCAACCGCCTCTTCTCCGACCTTCTGAACCACCCTGTCGTAACCGCTCTCCACCAACTTGACCGTATAGGAATTTTCTTTCTTCTCTTTGAGTCTTTTCTGAATAACCTCCTGAAGACGGGGAAGAACTTCAAAGGGAAGGGGTTTCTTAACCCTTTCACCCTGCAGGGTTCTGAAGAAACAGTTTCTCTCTCCCGTGTGGCAGGCTCTGTTCCTTTCCTGCTCTATCACGTAGATCAGAGTGTCCCCGTCACAGTCAACCCTTATCTCCAAAACCCTTTGGAGTTCACCCGAGGTTTCCCCCTTTTTCCAAAGCTTCTTTCTGCTCCTTGAAAAGTAGTGGGCGTAACCAGTCTCAAGGGTCTTTTTTATGGCTTCTTCGTTTGCCCAAGCGAGCATACGAACCTCACCCGTCCTGTAGTCTTGAGCTATGACGGGCACGAGACCATCTTCGTTGAAGGATATCTCCATGGAATTCTAATTATAGGCGGTTAAAAAAGGAAAAGCCCCCTCCCGACCGGGAGGGACCGCAGGGACTTCTTAGAACTTCCAGTTGAGACCGA
>WFYH01000205.1 GCA_015490215.1 Aquificaceae bacterium | reverse complement strand
TGAAACCTATACCACTAAGCTTAGAGCTGAGCCTGAGGAGCACAACATGCCTCACTGCTATTATCCAGAGCCTTATAGCTCTAAGTCTCCTGACCATGTAGCTCTCAAGCTCATGGCCCCTCATAACCTTTACCTCGCTCTTTACCTGTCACCTGCGCCTGTAAATATCTTACAAACCCCTTCTTGCTAAACCACTTGTTGCTTACCAGCACCCTCTCCTTATTACTCCCCTATCCTGCAGACGTAAAGAGACATGTTTATCCCCTTAGATTTCACTTTCTCAGGTTTGGGAAAAACAGGTCTCTGAGTTTCTTACCACTTTTTTGATTTACCTTCCCTTGGCCTATAGCACACACAAAGTCAACTTCCTCAGACAGGAGGAATTCAAGGAGTTTATTGCAGGTAAGACCGGTATCACACAGGAGGATGAAGTGGGATAATTACCAGAGCTTTGTGGGCAGGGATAACCTTTTTCAGGTAAGGGTCATGGAGCTTTTTGACACCTTCAATTTTGAAACCAGTTTACAATCTTGAGTGCTTTCTTGTCAAGTGTTGCAGAACTTTAGAATGAAAGATAGATGGGAACTCGAGTTAGATTAATGTCTGTGTCCATCATACAGTTCAAAATATAGTTCTTCTTTTCTAAGTAAGGAAACGGAAAAATAGGTATTTATATCTATCCCAGCTAAGTTTTTACTGTCATGGTTGAAAGCCATGGTGAAAAGCTCAACGTATAAAAAAGAGGAAGTAAAAATTTCCTTGTAAGGCTGCTTGTATGTAAAAACTCCCTCTTTATGGTGGTATTTTCTCTTTATAGGTATATGTACTTGAAAATCTCCTAAAATCAGATGACCTCCCCACTTTAGCATGTTGTCTACTTTTCCAATACTGATGAGGAGGTGGTTTCTATCTATCCAGTGAAATACGCTGTTTACTATTATCAAATCAAAGTCAAGAAAATGTTTGCTTTCGTCAAACTCTGCAATTGTGCTTTGATAAAAAGTTATAAAGTCCCACTTGGACTTTCCGTCTTCTACCGCCTTTTTAGAGGGTTCTATTGCAAAGACTTTAGAACCGAACTCCTCGTGTATCTTCGCAAGCCTGAAACCGTTGGATGACCCCACTTCCAGAACCTTGGAGGCTTTATCTAAAAGCCTGTAGTCTCTTATTATTTTGATTATCAGATCTTCCTTCGGCACAAGACCTTCCTTATTTCTCTCAAACCACCTGTCCGCCTCTTCTTTTTTGAAGATATCGTCCTGCATTTCTAATCCTCTGCTATTCCTTCCCGTTCTTTCTCTATTAAAGAGCGGAAGGTCCGATATATTACGGAACCGCCCATAATTTAATAATAAGTCTAGAAAGCCCACCTATGAAAGCGAGAAGTCCTGCAAGTAGCCAACCCATGAGCTCTTCGTAATATGCTTTTCTTCCTTTTAAACCCTCCCTGTTCATGTTAGTCTTTGGAAGGTTTTGTGGCAGACCTCCGTTTTTAAAATCTCCTTGGGATGTTTTTTGCTCATCTCGTAAAAGGTTTCCTCCACCGCACTTTTGTAAAGCTTGATGTGTCTGTTTCTGTGAGCATAGGAGGAAAAGCATAGGGTTGAAGCTAAAAACCCTTTTTCAAGCATGAGTTGGGTAAAGACCGTTTTCCACAAAAGCGGGTCGTCGGTGTTAAAGATAAAGTTCGCTATAGGGTCTATACCTGATATCGCTATTTCTATACCGTATTTTTCCGCACTCTTTTTCCATATGTTTTTTATCCTCCTGCCTACGCTTATTAGGTGCCTGTGAACCTCCTTTTTTTGGAATAGGTTTATGGTCTCAAGGCTTGCGACGAGACCGCTTCTTTCAGTCCAGTATGTGCTACTTATGAAGGTTTCTTGTGCAGCGTCCATTACCCAAGATTTGCCGATAACCGCAGACATAGGATAACCATTGCTCATAGCTTTACCAAAAACGGCTATGTCGGGATTTATACCTAAAACCTTGTGAGCACCTCCTACGGTAAGGCGAAAGCCTGCGCTAATTTCGTCCACTACGAGGGGAACCCTCAAAGTTTCCCTTATCTCGTGGACCGTGTCTATGAACTCTTTGGTAGGTTGAACGTTTCTTATGGATTCCATAACTATACAGGCGATATCCTTTTTGTATTTGGATGCAAGGGTCTTGAGAGTTTCCACATCGTTGTATTTAAAGGGAAAGGCAGTTCCGGCAAGAACCTTGGGAACCCCCAAAGGATTTAGTCCTTCAAGGAGATGTTCTTTTAAAGAATCCTTCCCAAGGAGATTTGCGGAGAGATACCAGTCATGCCAACCGTGATATCCACAGAAGAGGACTATATCTTTTCCTGTTTTTGCCCTCGCTATGCGAACAGCTATCGCCATAGCTTCTCCGCCGGTTTTGGCAAACCTTACCATTTCAGCCCAAGGATGGAGCTCTATCAGCTTTTTGGCAAGCTCTACCTCTTCGGGTGCATTTAGAGTGGTTAGATTTCCCTTTCTTATAGCTTTTATTACGCTCTCATCCACCTCCTTCCTTGCGTATCCGAGAACTGCGGTTCCAACACCCATAAGGCTAAAGTCCAGATAGGAATTCCCATCCAAGTCCCAAATTCTACATCCCTTAGCTCTTGAATAGTAGGAGGGCCAAAGTCTTGGTAAAAACAACTCCGCTCTCTTGGAGAAGAGTTGAACAGCCCCCGGGATAATTTTCTTTGCCTCTTCGTAAAGCTTTTGCCCCTTCATGTGAGTCTCTCTATATCCTCTTCGGTCAGTTCTCTGTCCTCTTGTAAGGACTTCTTATATCCTTCATCCCTGTCTATGTGAGCGTTTATCTTGAGTACATCGGGATTTCGCCTCAAGAATTCCATCACATCTTCAAAGGAAAAGTCTCTCTTTTTTGTGTAGACTCCCTCAAAGACTTTCTTTAAAACTTTGTAGTCCTCAGGTCTGTCCAAGGTCAAGCGAACATGGTATAGATCCTCTGGACAGACTACCTTTTCAACCTTCTCAGCTATCTTGAACATGTAGGGAGTGACGTGTTCTCTTTCGGACATAAGCCTTGCTTCCTTCCAAGCTCTTCTAAGGATATCGTAAGTGAAAACCGTAACGTCAAATCCATCCGGATACAGATCGTTTTGTGTAATGTCCGCATTACTCTTCAGGTGCCTTTCAACCACGAGGTCTATTATTTTCGGATCCACAAGGGGACAGTCTGCTGTAATCCTGACTATGTGGTCTGCACATACAAGGCGGGCACACTGATAGTATCTGTCAAGGACATCTTTCTCCGATCCAGCAAAGACCCTAAATCCCTTGTTTGAAACGAGCCTGATTATCGGAAGATCTTCCTTCTTTAAGGTGGTAGCTACTATTACTTCATCAATGAGCTTAGCCCTTGCAGTTCTTTCTATAACGTGATCTAAAACGGTTTTGTCTTCTAAAGGAAGCAGAACCTTACCCGGAAGCCTGCTGGATCCTACCCTAGCTTGGATTATGGCTGTTACCTTCATTATTTTTCAATTCTATCCCTTGTCCACCTGATCCGAAGCAGGGAATTAGAAGCTAACAAACTTACCCTCTAATGTAAGCAACCCGGTTGTGATACACTTTCTATCATGTATACTCTCAGAATGGCTGAGTCTGTAACGGAGGGGCACCCGGATAAGATAGCGGATCAGATAGCGGATGCCCTCTTGGATGAGTTCATAAAAAAGGATCCCTACAGCAGGGTGTCTTTGGAGATATTGGTGACCACCGGACTGGTTATGGTGGGGGGAGAGCTTTCTACCGAAAGCTATGTTGACATTCCCAAAGTGGTAAGGGGTGTTGTAAAGGATATAGGTTATACAAAACCGGAGCTGGGCTTTGACGCTGACACCTGTGCGGTTGTAACGTCAATAGACGAGCAAAGTCCCGAGATAGCTCTCGGAATAACCTCTGAAGGTGCCGGTGACACCGCCATAGTGGTGGGTTACGCTGTTGAGGAGGCTCCCAACCTTATGCCTTGGTCCATAACCTTAGCCCACAGGATTACAAGGAGGATCTCAGACCTAAGGAAGACAGGGAGGTTTCCCTTCCTCAGACCGGACGGTAAGGTATTGGTGAGCATGATTTACGAGGACGGAAAACCCAAATACGTTAAGGATGTCGTCGCCTACGTCCACCACGATCCGGACATATCCCTTCAGAACCTCAGGGAGCTTATAGTTGAAGAGGTCATAAAGAAGGAGATCCCCCAAGAATTTCTGACCCAAGAGACCACCGTAAAGGTGAATCCCACTGGCAGGTTCGTCATAGGCGGTCCTGTGGCAGACACGGGGCTAACGGGCAGGAAGATAGTTTCCGACGCTTACGGGGATATAGGCTTTTCTGGCGGAAGTGCCTTTTCGGGGAAGGATCCTACCAAAACAGACAGATCGGGTTCATATATGGCAAGGATGATAGCAAAGCATGTGGTTGCAGCCGGATTGGCACAAAAGTGCGTTGTCCAGATAGGTTACGCCTTCGGTCTCACGGAACCCGTAGCCTTTGATTTGGAAACCTTCGGCACGGAAAAGGTAGACAAAGAAAAGATAAAGGAAGCTGTCCTTAAGGTATTCCCTTTAAGCCCATCTAAGATAATAGAGTTTTTGGATCTCAGAAGACCGATATATAGGGAAACCGCCTGCTACGGACACTTTGGTAAGGAAAAGCTCCCTTGGGAGGAGCTTAGCCACTTAGAAAAGCTCAAGGAACTCCTTTAGGCTCAAGGTTATACCCTCAACGGGAGAAGAGTAGACCTTCACATCCCTTTCGTCATAAATGATCACCGCCTTTTGGTAACCTTCCTCAAAGGCGTATTCAAGGGAGTGCCTCTCGTGTCTGCTTACAAGCTCCTTGCCCACCCTGTAGCCCTTTGCCCTGAGAAGGGAGGAAACCCTGAATCCTAAACCATCCTTGGATTTGTCCACTATGAAGATTCCTTCTCTCGTTCTGATCTTTGGTGCGACCGCAAGAAGTCTGTCCACATAAAGGGTCCCGCCTGTGGCGGGAAAATTCTCTCCGTAAACCTTCGGCAGGTTGTCGTATCTTCCTCCACCGCCCAAGGGAAGCCCGATATTCGGGTGAAAGAACTCAAACACTATCCCCGTGTAGTAGGGAAAATCTCTGACCTCCGACAGGTCGTAAACGTAGTCAACGCCCTCCCTGTGCAGGATCTCTCCAACCAAGGTCAGCTCTTCTCTTACTTCTTCCATACCGAGTCTGTCGAGGATATTCAAAACCTCCTCTCCGCCTTGGCACAGAGGAAGGAGGGAAAGCTCATCGTCCTTTAAAATCTCCCTTAAGAAGGTGATATCCTTTTCAAGGAAAGCTTTCCTGACCCTTTCCCGCTCGGAAGGATCTACCCTCTCCAAAAGCCCCTTGACAACTTTCACGTTTCCCAAACTAACCTTTACATCTCTGAGTCCTATTTCCTTAAGCACGCTGTAGAGGGCAACTATTACTTCCGCATCCGCTTCCCCTGTTGGTGCACCGAGGAGTTCAATTCCTATCTGAACCTTTTCGTAGGAATCTTCCTCTGCGGAAAACACCGTCCCGAAATAGTAAACACGCACAGGGAACCTGTAGTGCTTTAGGAAACCTACACTTCTCAAAGTTTGGGTGGTAAAGTCCGAGCGCAGAGCTAAAAGGTTCCCACCCATGGTGTCCTGAAAGACTAAAGCCCTCCTTGCCTTCTCGCCGAGGGCGTCCTTTAAAACCTCGTAGTGTTCGAAGGCTGGAAGTTTTATGTAGTCATATCCCCACCTCTCCAAAACCTCAGATCCTTTAAAAAGGATTTCTTTTAAAAGCCCCGACTCTTCAAGGGTGAATACCTTTTCAAAGGGAAGAAGGGAAGAAGAACCTCTTTCGTTCATTCCTCACCGCCGACCACATACCAAACCCTTACGCCTATGGACACGTGGGCGTTTCTCTGCCACAGGGTTTCCACGTTTATCACCTTCACCTTGTTAAGCCTTATCCACTCGTTTACCTGCTCCTCAAGAAGCTGTTCTAAGGTTTCGTCCTTAAAGGGGGCGAGCTTCCTGTGAAAGTCCTTAAACCTTATCTCCATCAGGTAATCTCCTCCTCACTTACGGAAACGACCACCTTGGCAGGTCTGAGCACCTTTTCATGAATCATGTAGCCCTTTTGAACTACCTTCACCACCGTATTAGGAGGATGTTCTTGGGTCTTTACAGTCTCAACTGCCTCCGCCAAGTAGGGGTCAAATTCTTTTCCCAGCAGATCCATCTCTTTGATGTTGTATTTTTCAAGGATCTTTTTTAGCTCGCTGTGGATCATCTTCACGCCCTGAAGGAGCGAATCAAAGTCTCTGGTAACCTCCACCGCTTCTAAGGCCCTTTCAAAGTTATCAAGGACTCCCAAAAGGTCATAGGCTAACTTCTCATAGCCGAACCGTCTCTGCTCGTCAAGGTCACGCCTGTAGCGTTCTTTCATGTATTCAAGTTCTCTTTGGAGATCCGCTGCCCTTACGTTGGCGGTCTTTGCCACAGCCTCCAACCTCTTGACCTTCTCCTCCAGCTCCCTTACCTTCTCCTTAAGGGCATCCACCTCCTCTTCTTCTTTCTTAAGCTCCTCCTTGACTTCCTCTATTTCCTCTTTAACCTCTTCCTTTTTCTCCTCCATGTTGTTACCTCCTTATCCGTAAGATTTAAATATAACCCGAGATGGCGCCTGCGAATTATAACCACAAACAGGTAGCAGCTTGACCACCTTCAAGGTAATGATCTAATTTGCTCTTAAGAAAACCTCGGTACAAGGCGGTGAATTTCGGTTAAAATGGTCTGCAGGGAGGTGGTCATGCATAAGCTTCTTTTTTCCCTCATTGGAACCCTCTTTATTCTCGGGTTTGCCTCTGCAAAGATAGCCTGTGTAGATACCAACCGCATCCTTGCGGAGTCAAAGCTCGTCGCAAAAGCTCAGGCGGAGCTAAGGAGCAAGCTGGAAGAGTATAGGCTTCAGCTTACCGAAAAGGAAAAGCGTCTTGAGGAACTGAAAAAGCAGATAGAGAGCAAAGCTATCTCACAAAAGGCGAAGGAGGAGAAGATAAAGGAGTATCAAAAGATAGAGAATGAAGTTCGCCAGCTTCAGGCAAAGGCACAGGCGGAGCTAAATCAGATGAAGCAGAGGCTTGAGAACATGGT
>WFYH01000204.1 GCA_015490215.1 Aquificaceae bacterium | reverse complement strand
GGCTTTAAGGGAACCTCTCAGGAAGTCCTCTGCATTCATGTGGATGAAAAGGTTGCCCACTTTGAAAGCGACCACATAAAACCTTCCGATCCTCCCGATGAGATACATCTGAAGCTCCTTTCTGACTTAACTTTGAAGCTTTCCAAGATTTCCGTTGACTTCTTCTGGGATGTTGAAGAGCCTCCCCAATTTGTGATCTATGCTTTCCATAGAAGGATAAATCTCCTGCAGATCCCCACCTCTGGCGGTGGACCGCCCCAGTATCTTAGAACTGTTCGTCTCCTTCTTTGATACCGTCCCTCTGACCTTATATATTGCCCCAAGAAAATAGGAGGTGAGACTATGTTCCTTTTGGTGCTTTTGCTTGTAGCGGTTTGCTACGGAGAGACGATAGACGAGGTGATAGAGGTAGCTCTGAAGGAGAGTCCGAGGATAAAAGCTATTGAAAAAGAGCTTAACGTTTATAAGGGGCTTGAGATTTCCGTCTCCGCCTTCCCTAACCCAGAAGCTCGTTTGGAAAGCGGTTTTGTCACCAACGACAAGGATGGTAAACCGAAAGGCAGGATTTTCAACACATTGGAGTTTGACCAGCCCCTGCCCCTGTGGGGAATAAGGGAAAAGGGAAGAAGGGTGGTCAGGAAAGAAAGGGAAGCCTTCCAGAATATAGTGGAAGCCAGAAAGAGGGAGGTAATCGCCGAGATCTACCGGATGTTTTATGAAAGCCTTTTCAGAAAGGAGGTTGTGAAGGTATGGGAGGAAAACCTGAAGACTGCAAAGGAGGTTGAGGAGTTTGTAAGGAAATCTTACGAACTCGGGGAGGTAACACCCCTTGAACTTTTGAGGGCACAGAGGGAAAAGGATCTTGCCCGTATACAGCTTGAGATAGCCAAAGCCAAGTTTTCTGCGAGCCTGAAGGAACTTTCCGCACTTGTGGGTAAGGAGATAAAGGATGTGGAAGGGGATCTGTCTGCGGTAGCGAGACCCAAAAGCATCAAACCCGAAGAGGTGCCCACCGTGCAGGCTCTTAGGAAAAGGGTTCAGGCTCTTGAAGAGGGCATAAGGCTGGAAAAGGCTCTTGCCAAACCCACGGTGGGTGTGGGCTTTGTGGTTGAGGACTCGGAAGAGGGATACTACGGTCTCAGGGGTTCCCTTACAGTGGGGCTTCCCATCTTCTACCGCAGGCAGGGTGAGATTCTCCAAAAGGTGGTTCAAAAGGAGGTGGTCAGGGAAAGGATTTCCGCAGAGCGCCTACTGGTTGAGAACAAGATCAGGGCAATAAACCTGCGCCTCGGGGTCATACTCGGTCAGTTAGAGAAGCTAGAAAAGGAGGTCCTCCCGAGGGCAAAGGAAGAGCTTGAGCTTGCCATAAAAAGCTACAGGCTCAGGGTTATAACCCTCTTGGAACTTTCGGACGTTCGCAGAAGATACTATGAACTGCTTTTGAATAGAGCAGAGCTTTTAAGAGATGCTCACGACGTCTATTCGGAATTTGTCGCCATAGGAGGTTGGAGATGAGAAGGTTGCTGGTTGCGGGATTGCTTTTATGCTCCTTATCCTTCGCCGGCGAAGGGCACGAACATGAACACAAAAAGGAGCACGAAGAAGAAATACACATGACCGAGGACCACATAAAACAGTTGGGAATAAAGCTCTACACGGTCAGGAAGCAACCCGCCGGCAGGCTTATAAAAATCCCGGCGGAAGTGGAAGAGAACCCGCTCCTGAGTTACGAGATCTACAGCCCGGTGGAAGGGATAATCAGGAAGCTCTACGTAAAGGAAGGGGATTTCGTAAAGAAGGGTCAGGTCCTTGCGGAGATCTACTCTCCCGAGCTGGCGGATCTGATAGGTGAGGTTCAGATGGCAAAGGTCAGGATGGAAAGCGCAAAGAAGGTTTACGAAAGGGATAAGGAGCTTTACTCTCAGAAGGTCATCCCCTATACCCGTTACTTTACCTCCATGGTGGAATACGAGAGGGCAAAGGGTGAATACACCGCCCTTTCTGAGAGGCTCAAGAGCTACGGGGAGATCAGAAACTACAACCTCCTTATAAGGTCTCCGGGCACAGGCTACGTGGTGGAGCAAAACGTCGTCCTCGGAGACAGCGTGGGCTTGGACAGGCGCCTTTTTTCGGTCCACCACCACGAAATTATGTGGGTTTACGGATGGGCGGATGAGAGATCCGCAAGGGAGATCAGGGAAGGTATAAGGGCTACGGTGCTTGCAAACGGTGAAGAAATCCCCTGCAAAGTTGACTACATAGGTCACGAGGTGGACATAAAGACAAGGAGGGTAAAGATAAGGTGCGTAGCCAAAAACAGAAAACACCTTCTCAAGCCGGGTATGTTCGTAAGCCTGATGATAAGGACAGGGGGCAGAAAGGCGCTGATGATACCCAAAAGGGCAATTCAGGAGATAGAAGGCAAACCGGTCGTCTTCGTCCGAACGGACGAGGGCTTTGAGCCGAGAACCGTCCATATCTCCAAAGAGCTCAACGGCTACGTGGTGATTGAGGAAGGTCTCAAGGAAGGAGAAAAGGTTGCCATCAGCGGAACGGTGTTTCTAAAAACGAAGTTGGTCGGGGTTGAAGAGGGCGGACATGCTCACTGATTGGAAGGCTTGGTTTCCTTTCTATCAAGGTAGTAGGCTACTGCACCGAGGATTAGATAGGCTACAAACAGAGCTATTCCTCCCAACAGAACCATCCACACAAGAAAGTCCCAACTTTCCCTATTCTCCATACAGCTATAGTATAGATCCTGCAATCACAAAAACTACTCCCAGCGAGGACAAGCGAAAGAGGGTTTCGGTAGGTATATCCGAAGATATGCTCAGTATCAAGGAACCGACGATTACACCTACACCGAGATTGCGGAATGTCTCTCCGAAGAACCTATTTAACCTCTTGAGCTTCTTCACCGCTCCTATTCTATCAGGAGGTAAAAGATGTTCAGGCTGATCCTGAAATTTAGAATTTTGGTCCTTATAGCCCTTGTGGGAACGGTAATCTACGGAGCTTGGAGCTTTAAGAAGCTCCCCATAGACGCCTTCCCCGATCCTACCCCCGTTCAGGTGAACATCTACACCGAGGCACCGGGACTGTCGGCGGAAGAGGTGGAGGCCCTTATCACCATACCCGTTGAATCGGTGATGAACGGACTCAAGGATGTTACCCTCGTAAGGAGTGTTTCTTTGCCTTCCCTTTCCTACGTTTCCGTTTACTTCAAGGACGGAACGGATATCTACTTCGCCAGAAGGTTGGTGATGGAAAAGCTCCCCGATGCAAGGGAGAGGGTGCCCGAAGGTTTCAACCCCGTTATGGGTCCCAACGCTACGGGGCTCGGAAACGCCCTTTTGTATGTTCTTCATGATGAAAAGGGAAGATACACAAATGCGGAACTGAAATCCATATTCCAGCAGTGGGTAGCCCGTCCGCTGATAATGAGCGTAGGAGGGGTTGAGGAGATAGTCCAGTTCGGTCCCGAGCTTGCCTACGTGATAATCCCAGACCCAGACAAGTTCATAGCCTACGGGATAACCCTTGAGGATCTTTTGGAAGCCCTTGAAAGGAACAACCTCCTTGTGGGGGGCGGTTTCTTCCAGTCAGCGGAGGGCGACCTTGTGGTCAGAGGTCTCGGGAGGGTGTATTCGGAGGAAGACCTGCTGAGAATTCCCATAAAGGTAGATGAAGAAAAGGGGGTAAGCGTATACCTCAGGGACGTCGCCAAGGTGGTAAAGGGTGAGGTTCCCAACAGGAGGGGAGCCTTCACCATGAACGGGAGGGAGGTTCAAGGAAACATCGTAGTCAAAAGGATCTATGAAAACACCAAGGAGGTGGTGGACAAGGTAAAGGCTAAGTTAAAGGAGATCCAAAAGATACTCCCCGAAGGTGTAAAGATAGAGCACCTTTACGATCAGGCTTATCTGACCGAGAAGGCGGTCGCCACCATCCAAAAAGCCCTCTTCAGCGGTATGCTCTTGGTCGCTTTTGTGACCGCCTTCCTGATGGGTAACTTCAGGGCGTCGCTGATAGTGATCTCGTCTCTCCCCTTGACCCTGCTTGTGGCTTTCATCGTGATGAAGGAAACAGGGATGAGCGGGAACCTCATGACCCTCGGGGGACTCGCCATAGGTATCGGGATGTTCGTAGACTCCTCGGTGGTGATAGTAGAAAACATTTACAGGCACCTGAGCGAGAAAAAGGACGGTCTGAAGTTTTCCGTTATCCTTGACTCGGTTAAAGAGGTTTGGAGACCGGTCCTCTTTGCGGTGCTCATAATCGTGATAGTCTTCTCGCCCATATTCGTATTTGAATCCATAGAGGGTAAATACTTCAAGCCCCTTGCCCTGACGCTGATAATAGCTCTCCTCGGTTCGCTTACCATCGCCTTCACCTTTATACCGGTTCTCAGCTACTACTTCCTAAGTCCGGGCAAAGAAACCTACAGCAGGCTGATGCAGATTATCCACAGGATCTACGATAGGATCTTGGAAGTAGTTTTTAAGATAAGAATTCCCCTTTTTGTAGGTGTGTTTGTCTCCTTCGTGCTGAGCTTGTTCCTGCTTACCCGCATAGGAACGGAGTTTGCCCCAGAATTAGAGGAGGGTGCGGTTATAGTAAAAGCCTATCTGGACCCGAACGTTTCCCTTGAGGAAGGAAAAAAGGTCGCCATGGCTATGGAAAGGGAAGCTCTCAAGTTTCCCGAAGTGATAAGGACTTATTCCACCGTGGGAAGAGCTGAGAAGGGAGAGGCGGCGGATGTAAACTACATAGAGACTTGGATAATCCTTAAACCCCAAAGTGAGTGGAAGAGCTTCAAAACGAGGGAGGAATTCAACCAGATCCTCAGGGAGCGCCTTGAGTGGCTACCCGCATCAATAGGTTTCACCCAGCCCATAAAGATGAGGATAGACGAGCTTTTATCGGGGGTAAGAGCCGACATTGCCATAAAGATATTCGGTCAGGATCCTGAACTGCTCAATCAGTTGGCGGATAAAGTGAAGGAGATAGCCGAAAGCGTCCCCGGTGCGGTGGACGTCCAAAAAGAAATTCAAGCGGGCAGGCTCCAGCTCAGGGTATACCCCAAATGGGAGACTTTGGAGCGCTACGGTATAACTGTTGAGGAGGTTCTCAACGTGATCAAATACGCCCTCGGCGGTGCAAAAATGGGTGTCCTACAGCAGGATACCTTCCTCTTCCCCATAGTTATGACCCTTCCCGATGAGTTCAGGGGTGATATAAGCAAACTCAAGAGCATTCCCCTCTTTGAAAGAGATGGAAAGCTCCTCACCTTCGGAGACGTGGCAGACCTCAGGGTTGAACCGGGACTTTTCGTGATTAGGAGGGAGAACAACATAAGGTTCTCCCTTGTGATGTTGAACGTAGAGGGCAGGGACATCGGAAGTTTTGTAGAGGAACTCAGCAGTAGGATAGAGAAGGAGATAAAGCTTCCCAAGGGATACTTTATAACCTACGGTGGGCAGTTTGAAAACCAGCAGAGGGCTATGAAAAGGCTATCCATAGCCGTCCCCGTGTCCATATTCCTCATCTTCATAATGCTGTATCTGAACTTTAACTCCGTAAGGGATGCCCTCATAGTTATGCTCAACGTTCCCTTTGCGGTTATAGGCGGAATAATCGCCCTCTACATTTCGGGCTTTAACCTATCGGTTCCG
>WFYH01000203.1 GCA_015490215.1 Aquificaceae bacterium | reverse complement strand
GTCTAACTCCTCCGCCGGTCTCTAGAGCTATAGGTTCGCACTTGGCTACCAACAGAAAGAATAAATCCCTATCTGCACCCGAAAGGGTTTCAAAGTTGGCCTGTCCTTTGCTTATGACTATATCGGCATCATAGAAAACTTCCAGAAATTCTTTAGAGCAATCTTCAAGCCACGTTCCCACTTTGTCCGAGCCGTTATCCACTACTCTGCAAATATCTGTCATTGACACCTTACGGGCATCTTCTATCGTTGCATCGTTGAGAATGGGCTTTCCTTTCACCCCGTATACGACCTCTTTGCCCAAACTTTTCAGTATGTTTACAAGCGCCTTATCAAAAACTATCTCCCCTGCATTGTCTCCTATTATGAAGACACTTTTTGCGCTCTTTAGTTTCTCCGAGAACTCTTCATAGTCCCAGACGGCGAAGTCGCTATTCAGCAGTAGGGATATATCCTTCTCAAGATCCACCTCTCCCCTTATGGCAAAGTCTATGTAGTTTCCCGCGGCGGATATCTTTAGTGCGGTGGCAACGGGATCAGAGCTTGAGAGCAATTTTTCCTCAAGAAAGGGTAACATCTCCTGTGCCCTGCGGTTTGCTATTTCTTTTTGCTCCGCAAAAGGATCCTCTTTGCCGGTTATTTCCTTGACAATCTTCTGAACATAGTAGGCGTAGTAAGCAGGCGATTTATCAAAGGTTTCAAATTGGGAAAGGAACTTCAGGGACTTTACGGCTATCTCCTCTTCTTTTTCCTTTGGAAGGTTTAACCTTTTAACCGCATTCAGACCTTGGTTTATAAGACAGGGAATGCAGGCAGGATAAGCTTTCATACGTCCAAGTTCCGAACCTCTTTAGCGTAGGTCTCTATAAACTCCCTGCGGGGTTCTACCTGCTCTCCCATGAGTATGGTAAATATCCTGTCCGCCTCAACGGCGTCCTCTATCTTGACCCTGACGAGGGTTCTCCTTTTGGGGTCCATGGTTGTTTCCCAAAGCTGCTCCGGGTTCATCTCTCCCAAACCTTTGTATCTCTGGACTTCTACGCTATTTCTTACCAGATCCATAAAGGTATCGTAGATCTCTTGAAGGGTGGTCACTTCCCTCTTTTTGTTTTCGTAGCCCACTATAGCGGGGAGATTTACTTCTACCCCTTCAAGAACCTGTTTGTAGGATAAGGAAGACAGGAAATCCGCATCCACTATTACCCTAGTGTCAAGACGCTCATCGTAAAAAATCAAATCGTAGGCTCCCTCAAATTCATCGTATCTGGTAGAAACCTTATAGTCGGGTAGCTCCTCCGAGGCAAGCTTGACCACCTCCTTTACCCTTTCCCCGTCCCTTAGATCTTCCTCAGTTACGCGGTGCTTCAGAAGAAAATCAACTATGGCCTCTCCCTTTGACTTTTTCAGCGCCTTTGCCCCTTCTTCAACCTCCTTTATGTTTTTAATGAGGCGGACGAGTTTGTCACCCCTGATCTCCTTACCCGAGCTGTCTATGAGGTAGCCCCCTTCTTTGATCAGATCCATTAGCAGGTTTTCAAGCTCCCTGTCATCCTTTACGTATATCTCCTTTCTTCCCTTCTTAAGTTTATAAAGGGGTGGCAAGGCTATGTAGACGTGACCCTCCTCTATGAGCTTGGGCATGAACCTGTAGAAGAAGGTAAGGAGAAGGGTTCTTATGTGGGAGCCGTCCACGTCCGCATCGGTCATAAGTATGATCCTGTTGTAGCGGAGCTTCTTCAGGTCAAGGTCTTCGCCCACACCGCAACCGAGGGCGCTGACTATCGCCTTTACCTCTTCGTTTGCAAGGACCTTGTCTATACGGGCTTTTTCTACATTTATTATCTTTCCCCTGAGGGGAAGTATAGCCTGAAACCGCCTGTCCCTCGCCTGCTTGGCGGAACCGCCTGCAGAGTCGCCCTCCACTATGAATATCTCGCATTTGGAAGGATCCCTTTCGGAGCAGTCCGCAAGCTTTCCGGGAAGTATACCGTCCTCAAGGGGGGACTTCCTCCTTACAAGCTCCTTTGCTTTTTTTGCCGCCTCGCGGGCGAGGGCGGCTTCCACCGCCTTTTCAACTATGAGCCTCAGAACATCTTTGTTCTTTTCAAAGTAATCTTGAAGGAAGTCGTAGACTATGGATTCGGTTATGTTCTTTACGTTCTGGTTACCAAGCTTTGTCTTTGTCTGCCCTTCAAACTGAGGGTCGGGCACTTTGCAGGAGATAACGGCAACCAAGCCTTCCCTTACGTCCTCCCCTGTGAACATAGTCTTAAGCTCTTTGGAAAGCCTGAGACTTTCCGCCATCCTCGTAACAGCCTTGGTGAGTCCGCTCCTGAAACCTGTTACGTGGGTCCCTCCCTCAATAGTCTTTATGTTGTTTACAAAGCTGTCCACTAGCTCCTTATAGTCCTTTACGTATCTGAAGGCTATGTCCACTATGACCCTATCCTTCTCCCCCTGTATGCGAATTATGTCCTTAAAGAGTGGCTCCTTTCCCCTTGAAAGGAACTCTACCAGCTCTTCTATCCCTCTGTCAAACTTGTAAACAAGCTCTTTGCCTATCCTCTCGTCCCTGAGGACGAACTTCACCTGTGGGTTCAGGTAAGCGAGTTCCCTTATCCTCTTTTCAAGGATGTCAAACTTTATCTTGGTGGTTTCAAATATCTCGGGGTCGGGTTTGAAGGTTACCCTAGTGCCCCTTTTGGTGGTGGGTCCCACCACCTTGAGGTCGTAGACGGGTTTGCCCCTTCTGTATTCCTGTCTGTATATCTTGCCGTCCCTGTATACTTCAACCACGAGCCATTCGGAAAGAGCATTAACGACCGAAGCACCTACACCGTGGAGTCCTCCCGAGTATGTGTAAGCCTTCTTCTCAAACTTTCCGCCCGCCCCGAGAATTGTAAAGACCATCTCCACAGCAGGTCTACCCGTTTCAGGGTGCACGTCTACGGGAATACCCCTTCCGTCGTCCTCAACGGTAACCGAGCCATCTTCGTGGACAGTAACGTATATGTTGCGGGCAAAGCCCGCCATAGCCTCGTCAACAGCGTTGTCAAGGATCTCCCAAATGAGGTGGTGCAAGCCCCGCTCACCTATGTCTCCGATATACATAGCGGGGCGCATACGGACGTGATCAAGACCCGTTACCGCTTTTATATCTTTGGCTTCGTAGCTTTCCGCCTTCGGACTCATGGGAATATTATACTAAGGTGGTTTGCATGGCTCTTTTTCGGGTGCTCATTCTCTTCTTCTTCCTTGTAGGTGTATCCCAAGCTTACGAGCTTTTTGAAAGGAGTTCCTATGAAAATCTGTTAAAGCGTGCACGGGAGGCAAAGGTTATTTACCTCGGAGAGGTTCACGACGATGAGAAGTTTCATAAGTTCCAGCTGAGGGTTATAAAAGACCTTCATAAAGATTTTCCGATCGTGATACTCATGGAAGCCTTCCAGCAGCAGTTCCAAGACGCTTTGGATTCTTACGTAGATTGTGAAATCGGAGAGGATGAAATGCTTGCAAAGACTGAATACAAGAAGCGCTGGCGTTTTCCCAAAAAGCTCTATGCCCCTATTTGGCGCTTTGCAAAGGAGCACGCCATCAGGCTTTTTGCCCTCAACATACCCTCGGAGTTGCTAAAAGAGGTAAGAAAAAGAGGTCTAAAGAGTGTAATTTCAAGATATCTTCCCAAAAAGCTCATGGATTTTAGACCTCAGCATAAGAGGGAGCTTCTTGAGGTGTTTAAAAAACACAAGGGCTCCGATGAAAAAACCTTCCTTGACGTCCAGCTCGCTTGGGACTCGGGGATGGCTTACAGGGTGGCTAAGTTGGCACTCGCCTATCCGAACCACAAACTGGTTGTCATAGTGGGAGCCGGGCATGTAAAGGACGGCTTGGGCATACCCGAGAGGGTGAACTTCCTCTTGGGAGAGGTACCCCAGCTCGTGGTGTATCTGGAAGAAGGTAGGATCTACTTCCTGTTTTCAAAGGACTTTTCCAAGGAAAGCTCGTCTGCAAACTCAAGCAAGGTACCGAACTGAAGCCCGTAGGAGATCCTTGTAACCTTAAGCTTAGGAAAGCGCTGACCCAAAAGCTTGATAAGGTAGTTGGCGGTAGCCTCACCCTCCGCATTGGGGTTCGTGGCGATTATAATCTCCTTGGCTTTGTAGGTTTCTATCCTGCTCAGAAGGGCGTCTACGGTGAGATCCTGCGGTGAAATCCCCTCAAGGGGCGCTATCCTTCCGCCCAGAACGTGATACACACCCCTGTATCTTTCAAGCCTCTCTATGGCGTAGGCGTCTTGAGACTCTTCTACCACGCATATGAACTTCTTGCTCCTCTTCGGATCGGAACATATCCTGCAGACCTCCGAGTCACTTAGAAGGAAACATTCCCTGCAGGGGAAAACCGTCTGGGCAAGGTCGTAGAGACTCTTTACAACTTTCAGCCTTTCTTCCTTGGATAACTTTAGGAAGTTGTAAAGAAAACGTGAAGCACCTCTTTCTCCGTAGGTGGGGATCTTAGTTATGTTGTCAAAGCAATCCTTTAGAGGCTTGGGGAATATATCCTCAAAAGCCAAAGCCCATGCCTCCGAAGATACCACCGAAACGGCGGCTAAATTCCTCCTTCGCCATGTCCCTCGCCCTGTCTTGGGCGAGGTTTATCAGGTAGATGAGCTTGGGTTTCAGCTCTTCCCAATTGCCCTTCAGCTCTTGGGACTGGACCTCTATGTCCACTATCTCCCCGAGACCGTTGAAGATAATCTTGATGCCGTCCTCCTCAATCATATCCTTAGCGGATCTCAGGCTCTCCTTTGTTTCTTCAAAGCTCCTTTGAATGCTCTTTAGCTGTTTCATCATGTCGTAGATGTTCATATATCACCTCCTCTTCAGGCGTAGGTTTTCTTCTTTCTGAACATGATAAAGGCTATTATCTCCGCTACCGCCCTGTAAAATTCCGGAGGGATCTCCTCCCCTACATCCACAGCAGGGTAGAGTGCCCTTGCAAGCTCGGGCTTTCTTATTATGGGCACATCGTGTTCCTTTGCTATGGCTATTATCCTCTCCGCAAGGGTTCCCTTACCCTTTGCCACAACCACGGGCGCTCTGTCCTTTTCCGCATCGTATCGCAGGGCTATGGCGTAGTGGGTGGGGTTTGTGATGACAACGCTTGCCTTGGGGACTTCCGCCATCATCCTGCCCCGAGCCATTTCCCTCATACGTGCCTTTATCTTCGCCTTTACCTCTGGGTGCCCTTC
>WFYH01000202.1 GCA_015490215.1 Aquificaceae bacterium | reverse complement strand
CTGTAAAAACTGAAAGTCAGGGTCAAAAATTGCAAATTTGCTTTCGTAAGTTATTGAAAATAGGAGGTTTTAAAGAAAGGGTTGCAGTCATCCCTGTTAAGTGAGGGATTGCGACGCTATAGCAAGCGTTTTTGATGCATGGGATATATTCTTGCGTTGCAGTCATCCCTGTTAAGTGAGGGATTGCGACCCTTCGCGGAGAAGCTCAACTAAAGCATTTAGGATTGCCTTGTTGCCGTTATCCCTGCTAAGTGAGGGATTGCGACCTAAAGGGGATTAGTTTACATATTACTCCTTTTCTGTGGTTGCAGTTATCCCTGCTAAGTGAGGGATTGCGACAGCACTACGGCCCTTGGCGGGCCGTAGACATAAAATTTCTTAGTTGCAGTCATCTCTGCTAACCGAGGGATTGCGACGGATTCCCCCCATGCTTTGAAGGGGATTCCCAAAATATGCCCGTTGCAGTTATCCCTGCTAAATAAGGGATTGTGACATTTCGGCAACCTATCATCAGCCTCCTATAAGCTGAGTTTTCCGGTGCTAATTCAAAGCAGTTTGCCACTATGAAGGGAAAGGACAATAGCGGAAGCCCTGAAAGAGAGGGGAATGGAACCGAAGGATGAGGATAGAACCTGAAACCCTTAAAGAGCTGGTAAAACTCAATATTATTGAACGAAGGGAGTAGGAGGAAATGACGAAAGATGAGCTTATTTACTACTTGATAGTTATGGGAATACCATTCCTAAGCTTGCTTGCGGTTGTTTTAATAAGTAAACTGTCCAAAGAACCTACACCTAAAGAAAGATAGCTTGCGAAACTACTCCCCACTTTCTTCTTTACCTTCTATAGCAGATCCTCACTGTCAAAAGCTACTATTACCGCTTTTACCTCTTCGTTGAGGTCTATTAAGGCAAGCCTTTTTGGGTTTATGTAGTAAGTCTAAGATCATAGAGTTTTTTGAGACCCTCCATTTCATTTTGGACTAAAGTTTTGCATGAAGTGAGTCTGAGACTATAAAATAAGGTCAAACAAACAGGGCAATGATAAGAGGAAGGAGTAGGTTTATGCTCTTTACCTCCTTCAGAAGTCCCCAGAGTTTGAGGGCTATGACTATCATTATCCCACCCCCGATGAAGAGGCTGTTAGCCATAGATTGAGGGCTTAGGAAGTTTCCGAAAAAGTAGGCAAGAAGGGTTAAACTTCCCTGAAAGATGAGAACGAAAAAGGCAGAAAATAGAACACCTTTTCCCAAGGAGGAAGCTAAAATTAGCGAAGACACCCCGTCCATGGTAGCTTTGGAAAGGAGCAGGGTGCTGTCGCCCTTGGTTCCTTCAAGTATGCAACCGAGCAGGGTCATGGGACCGACGGTAAAGAGAACGCTGGCGCTGACGAAGGCGCTTGTTGTGTCTTTTCCCTCTCCGATGAGTGCCTCCAATCTACCTTCAAGGTCCATCAGGTAGGCTAAAGCCGTCCCTACCAAGATGATGAAGAAAACCTTTAAGGTTTCGGGTTTGTTCTCTAAGATCAGCTTCACCCCGAGAAGAAAGGTAAAGAGACCTATGCCGTGGATTACACCCTCCCTGAGGGATGGGTTTATAAACCTTCCTCCCTTCAACCCCAGAGAGCTTCCTATGAGGACGAGAAGGAAGTTTACAAGAGTTCCAAAGCCGGGAAACATCTACCCTTGATCTTTTATTTCTTCTTGTTTTTCTCCTCCTTGTGCCTGCTGGACCGCCTGCTCCGCCTGACGGACTATATCCCTCATCATGTTGAGCAGAAAGTCCGCCCTGTCGTCTACCCTGTATCTCTCCACAACGGCGTTCCTCGCCCTCTCCCCTATACCCTTCGCCTCTTCAAGGTTATCAAGGTAGTAGAGGATCTTTTCCTCTATGTCCGCCCTGTCTAAGGGCATGTAGGTTATAACTTCTTGGTCGGGTGTAAGGAAGCCCGTGAGGGTCCCTCTGAAGTCTATCATGGGGGCGCTCCCCATAGCCGCTACCTCAAGGGGTGTAAAGCCTATCCCCGTGGGCACAGTGTGGGGGAAGGACATAACCGTGAGGTAACTTCTGCCGTATATTTCCAAGAGTTCTTCGTAGGAATTTACCTTTATCTGCTCGTGGTCCTCCTTAAGCTCTCCCTGAACTTCACCCACCACCTTGAGGTTTATCCCTTCAAGGAAGTTAAGCAGATACCACCTTTTGCGCATGGTAGCGTATATGGAAATGTCGTTCAGAAGCCTCATGTAGGCTTCGGGGTTTTCTTTCCTCCAATTCTCAAAGTCCTGTTGGACTTGAGGGTTAAAGAGGCTAAGTATGTAGTTCAAAGCTGTCAAAACGTGAACCTCGGGATTTCTGAACATGTATTCGCCTGTCTCCACAAAGACGGGCATTATGTTTTCTGGAAGGTTTTCTTGAACCTTACTCAGGACTATCTGAGGGTCCATAACGGGTCCCAAGAAGGCTATGTCTATGTCCTTCTCGGGAGGAGGTTCGGGAAATACGGAGAAGTCAAGGAAAGGGGTAACGTAGGTTATGTTGTCAATACCGAGGGTCCTGAGACTGTCCACATACTTTATGTCGGTGACTATCCCTATCATGTTCCTGTTTTGGTCAAGTCCGTAAAGGTTGGGAAAGTGCAACAGGGGTTCCTCCGTAAACAGAGAGAAGTGAACGAAACCGAACAGGTCGTATATGGGAACCTTCTTGCCCTCCTGTTCTCCTACTATTATCCCCGTCGCGTTTACGTCCATGGTGAATATGGGTCTGAACTCCTGAAGCTCCTGAACCGCCTTTTGGACGTTCTGAGGATCAAGTTCTATCTCCCTAAACTCCACCCCTTTGCCTTTGAGGTATTCAAAGAGGGCGTTGACGTGCCTTAGACTTCCCTGAAGTTCTCCTACTTTGAAGAAAGCAAATCTCATTTCAAACTCCCATGTCGCTCGCCTGCTCGTCGGTTAGGACCCTATCTTGGTCCTTTGCCTTCTCTGCCTGCGATTCGCACCTGTCAAGGAGTTCTTTCAGCCTCACAGGTGCCTCGGTCAGGGGGAGGGTAGAGTCGTAGATCTCCCCTTTGACCCCGCACTCCTTGAAGGCTTCGTAGAGCATTCTAAGTCCCTTTTCCGCCTCGGGGCCGTTCCTTCTAACTACCCATACCCAATTGGGGTCTAACTTTCCTTCCTTCTTCAGATCCCTTATGGCGTTGGCAACACCTTCACCGAGGGTGACGTCTATACGGGTGTTGTTGGCGGTTCCACCGCAAACCAAAACACCCCTTATGCCGGGTTTAGAGAGGATTATCCTCGTTATCTTATACATCTTTTCCGCAGGAGGGTTACCGCCTATGTCGGTAAAGTTGGCGGGTCTGAGACCTATAGCATAGGTGGTCTCTATGGTAACAGTTGATCCACCTCCTCCGAAGGTCATCATAGCTATATCTCCGTCCATCTCCACGTAAGAGCCAGCCTTACCCCTGTGGTCGTCCTTGTCAATCTCCGCTGCGGCGATCTCCCTTTCGGTGGGGGGTCTCTTGAGGGCGGTTCTGACACCGTATATCTTGGCGGGCGGGATGGAAGCATCATCGTCTATCTTTACAACCGCATCCAGCGCCCTGACCCTGAGCTTGCCCCCCACATCCACTATGGCTAAGGGGTTTATTTCAAGCAAACGGGCTTCCGCTTCCCAGAAGGCTCTATACATGTTTGCCACTACTTCCGAAAGCTCCCTCAGGACGGACATATACTCTTGGGGAAATCCAAGCTCAAGGAGGTAGTTCCTGACCATGTGGGGGTAAAGTCCCTTAAGGGGGTTGATGGGGTATATCCCTATCTTGGAAGGGTCAACCTCCTCTATGTCCACGCCTCCTTCCAAGGAGAGGGTAAGCACGGGTGCCCTGACCTCGGTAGAATAGGTTATGGAGGCGTAAAGCTCCTTTACTATGTTTGCCTTCTCTACCACCAAGACGCCTACGGGCATCTCCCCGTAAACGGGGTATTCAAGGAGGGCTTTTATCTCTTCTATGGCTTCCTCGGGGCTGGAGCAGAGCCTGACCGCTCCCGCCTTTCCTCTTTTTCCTACGAGGACTTGCGACTTTACTACGCACTCTCCGAGCTGGTTTACAAAGTTTTCCACCTCTTCGGTTATGTGGTCTACGAACATATACCTGAGGGTGGGAATGCCGTATTTCTTAAAGATCTTGTCGTAGGCTTCGTATTCGTAGAGATCCATTATCCCTTACCT
>WFYH01000201.1 GCA_015490215.1 Aquificaceae bacterium | reverse complement strand
CCCGTGGCAAGCATGGGGTCAAGCAGGAAGACTTTCTTTCCTTTCAGATCGGGCAGGCGGCTGTAGTGGACTTCTGCCCTTAGGGTTTTTTCGTTCCTGCTTATCGCCAAAAAACCTACCTCCGCACCCCTCAAGGCTCTGAGGGCACCTTTCAGCATCGGAAGACCCGCCCTGAGGACCGCAACGAGAACATAGTCTTCCTCTTTCAGGAATGGAAAAACTCTTTTCCCTATCCAAGTTTCAATCTCTCTGCGCTCCTGTGGTGCACTACATAGGGCTTCATAGGTAAGCAGAAAACCTACATCTTCAAGGTAGGACCTCATAAGCTCTCGGGGTGTTTTCAAATCTCTGAGCTGACCGAGACGATGAACTAAAAGGGGATGTTTTACCTCAACCAACCCTTTCATCTTCCCACTCCTGCGGTTATTTCGGTCAGGGGCAGTATTATGCTCACCACGATTATGCCTACTATAACCCCTATGATAAGAAGGGACAGGGGTTCCACCATCCTGACCCAGAAGTCTATAGCCTTTAGAGCCTCCCGCCTGTAGAGCTGGGCAAGGAGGGAGAGCATCTTTTCAAGCTCACCGCTTGCCTCTCCCGTTTCCACCAGATTCAGGAAAAGCTCCGGGAAGAGACCCGCAGATCTGAGCACCGAACTTAGACTTTTCCCTCTCTCTATCTCCTGCTGTAGGTCCAAGAGCTTTTTTCTTATGTAAGCGTTTCCGATGCTTGCAACGGAAATTCTGTAGGCTGTCGTTATGGGAACTGCTGCCGAGAGGGTCATCTTTAGTGTGTAGGCAAAGCGGGACAGGTCAAAGAAAAGGGCTATCTTACCTACAAGGGGCGCTCTCAGAAGGAGACGGTGGAGCCTTTCCCTTCCAAATACCCTTTCCCTTTTTATAAAGAGAACGAGCAGCAGCGGGGAAGCGTAGAAGAGGTAGGTTATCACGTCCGCACCGAAGATTATGAGCTTGGTTACAAGGGGAAGCTCCTTCCCGAAACTCTCAAGGACCCCCGCTATTTTGGGAACCACCAACTTTATGGCTACGAAGAGGGCTATCAGGCTGAAACCTATAACCACCGCCGGATAGGTTACCGAGCTTATTATCTTTGCCTTCATCTCCGAAACGGTCTTGAGATGCTCTCCGGCGGTTTCAAAGATGCTTTCAAGGTTTTCCCCTGTCTCTGCAGCTGCGAGCATCTGGGGTAAGAACTCGGGAAACACCCCCGCTTTTTTAAAGGCGGAGGATATCCCTTCACCCCTGTCTATGTCCTCCTTTATGTGGAGGAGGGCTGAAGATAGATGTTTGTTCTCGGTTTGGGAGGCAACAAGCTGAAGGGCTTTCGTGAGGGGTATACCCGACCTTAGCAAAACCGCAAGCTGGATGAGGGTAAAGGATATGTCCTCTTCACTTATCCTGCGAAAGGAAAACTTCAAACCGAAAGCCCATCCCTTACCTTCCGGCTCCAAGGAGAGGGGCACGATGCCCTGTTCTTTTAGTTTCCTCAGAGCCTGCGATCTGTCTTGGGCTTCTATCTTCCCGCTTACCTTTCTCCCTGCCCTTAAGCCCTCGTATACGAAGGTGCCCATCAGTAGATCCTCTTGTATAGAACCCTGTTTTGCTCCCTATCGTAGACCACCTCGAGGGTGGTCTCTACCTCTCCAAGTTCAAGGGTAGCAACTATCCTGAAAACCTTGCTCTTTACGTCTATCACGTTCTGTATCCTGTAAAGGGTATCCAAGGTAAATCCTTCCACCGACACGAGGTCTTGGATGTTCCTGAAGGGACTGCGCTCCCTGAACTCCATTATCTTGTCTGCAAGGGCGGAATCTATGTCTCTGTCAAGAGCCATCAGGATATACTTGGGAGCGGTGTTTACATTTATCTTCCCGTAGGAGAAGGTGGTTACAAGGCTCAAAAGCCCGGGGTAGGTGATATCCCCTTCCGTTCTCCCGTATAGATCTTCGTAAGAAAAGCCGAGAAAGCTGAGTTCGTGAGGTGTGTCCATGGGTGCCCTCTTTAGGGGGTATTTTGACTCAAAGGTTCCCCGGGACTTGCCTATCCACATCAGAACCCTTTCCGAATAGGTGGGGGAGATATTCAAAAGCGTAAGGAGCCTTTCAAAGATCCTCCTTAGGGTGGGGTTGTCAAGGAAGTTCACGTTTATGAACCGGTCCTCGTCGTAGATGACCACCTCTAATTTTCCCCTTTCCGTCTCAACAGTGAAGGGGAAAGCCCAAGGATCCGAAAGTGAGTCGTAGGAGCTGTCCTCCCTTCGCAGGGAGGTAAGGATATAAGGAAGAGCGGAGACTAGGACGTGGTATGCCTGCTGTTTGGCGTAAACCTTACTTACTATGGTTTGCGCCCCGTAGGAGCTTTTCAGAGCCTGCACCACATATCCGCTCAGGGCAAGAAAGAACATAAGAGCCAAAACTACCGCCACCTTTCAGCGGGAGACCTCCCACTCGGTTATGAGGTGCTTGCCCCTTTTGAAGTGGGACCTGAGCCTCAGATGGAGTATCTCCTTGAGCTTTTTGAAGCCTTCCCCTCCCACGAGGGTGGGGACGTTCTCACCACCCACTATAACGGGAAGGTGTATGAGCCTTATCTCGTCTACCACCCTCCTTCTTATAAGTTCCCAGTTTATGGAGGCTCCGCCCTCCACCATAAGGTTCTTTATGCCCATCTCGTAGAGCTTGGGAAGGAGCACATCAAAGTCCACGAGTTCGTCGCCTGCCACTATCACCTGAGCACCCTTTTCCTTTATCTTCTCAATCCTCTCTTTGGGTGCCCTCTGGGTTGTGGCTATAATGGTAGGAGCTTCTTCTGTGTTCAGAACGTT
>WFYH01000200.1 GCA_015490215.1 Aquificaceae bacterium | reverse complement strand
GCCTGCTGACGGAAAGCCCTTCATGATCCTTCCTTTTTATCTTCGCATCCAAATATACGAGATCCGAGAAGAGATTCTGGGCAACCTCAAGGCGACTGCGGGCTTGGGCGGTAAGCTCAAAGAGGAAGGTAAAAGCCACTCCTACCACCACAACCGCTATAAGAAGTTCAAGGAGGGAAAATCCCTTAGATGCTCCAGACGTCAATGTCATCCTCTGTCCCTTCCTGCCCATCAGGTCCCGCAGATCTGAGTTCGTAGGGTCTGTTGACACCGGGAGATATGTATATGAAGTCTCTACCCCAACCGTCTTTCGGGACCTTGTCAAGGTAAGGTTTCCATCTGGGCGGAAGGGGTGGTATGTTAGGTTTTTCTACAAGAGCCTTAAGCCCCTGCTCGGTGGTGGGATACATCCCGTTGTCAAGTTTATACTGTTCAAGGGCGTCTTTGAGCGCCCTGAGCTGGATCTTGGTGGTCTCTACCTTCGCCTCATCTACCCTCCCCGTTATCCTCGGAACTATGATCGCCGCTATCAGCCCGAGGATGATGATGACCACCAAGACCTCTATGAGGGTAAAACCTTTGTTTTTGTATTTCTCCTCAAGTTTCTTCTCAATCTTTACCCCGAACTTGTTGTAAACCGCCCTTGAGACGAGCAAAACCGCCACCAAGAAGGGTATGCCTACTATGAGGGCAAGGAGCAAGACCTTACCGAACCACAGAAGCCACATCCACAGGGTCGGACCGTGTTCCATACGCTAATAATATTAGCCCTTTGCCCAGCTTTTATCAACAAGGCTTTCAACTTCGGTGGGAACTTCCTTCAGAACTATGTGTCCCGCTTTGGTCATGGCATTTTCAAGGGTTTCTTTTACCTCCTTTGCCTGCTCCTGCGGGCACTCTACCACTATCTCGTCGTGGACGAGGTTCACAAGGTTTGCACTCAAGCCTTTTTTCCTCAGCTCCACCTCAAACATCAGAACCGCGAGCTTGAGCAGATCCGCCCCCGTTCCCTGAACAGGGTAGTTGACCGCATCGGTGAAGGAGCTTGCCCTGTAGGGTCTGCCCAAGAGGGTTTGCCCCCTTATCTCTCCCTCCTTCTTCAGCTCTTCTTTAACCCTATCGTGCCACTCCCTGAAGGCGGGGAAGTGGATGAAAAACTTCTTGCGGAAGACGCTTGCGGATTCAAGATCTATGTCCACCCCGTAGCTACTGCGGGCATACTCCGCCAAGCCCTTGGCGGATATACCGTATATGAGACCGAAGTTCAGGGCTTTGGCAAGCTGGCGCTCTTCCTTCGTGACATCCGCCTCCGACTTTTCCAAAACGAGGCTTGCGGTGTATCTGTGGAGATCTTTACCTTCCTTGAAGGCTTTTATCATGTTCTCGTCCCCCACATACTCCGCTGCAATTCTGAGTTCTATCTGAGAAAAGTCCGCTATCACAAACAACCTCCCCTCCTGTGCCCTGAATAGGCTTCTCATGTCCCTCGGGACGTTTTGGACGTTGGGTTTTGAGCTTGACATCCGCCCCGTAACCGCTCCTATCTGCTTGAATTCGGGATAGACCCTGCCGTTTCTGATCAGCTCCTTAAGCTCCCTCAGCTTGTCGGAAGCTTTTTTGATCCTCCTTATCTCAAGAACTTCCCTGACTGCGGGGACGTGGGCAAACTCCGCAAGGGATCTGTCGTCGGTGGCGACGTTTCCCTTTTCGGTTAGGGGTAGGTCAAGCCCGAGCCTGTTTTTTAAAAAGTTTCCGAGCTGTTTCGTAGAGAGGGGATCCACCCTGTATTTGACCATAAAGTCCATCACTAGCTTGTTTTTTCTTCTTTCGTATTCCCGAAGGAGCCTGTCTATTTCCTCTTGGTCAACTGGAAGACCACTAAGCTCCAACTTTGCTACCTCTTGGACGAAAGCCATCTCCACTATAACCGCCGGATTTGTAATTCCGAAGATCTTGGCGGTTCTGGTCTTTAAAAGTTCCTGCCCCCTCTTGGGATCGGGAAGGTCGTTTAGCTTTTCCCTGAGGATAGGAAAAAGCTCCCTCAGAACCCATACGTCCGCCGCAGCATACTCAAGTTGCTGTTTTGTGAGGGTGGGACTCGCCCAGTCGGAAAGCTGGAGAGACTTGTCAAGGCTCTTTCCCAAAAGGATCTCACAAAGGTGATTGAGAGAGTGTCTTTCAAAGCCGAGGAGGTAGCTGGCTATCATGGTGTCAAAAACCGCATGGAAGCTAAAACCCATAGGCAGGAGAAACTTAAGATCAAACTTCAGGTTGTGCCCGATTATTCCCTTTTTTGAGAGTATCTCCTTAAGAGGTTCTACCGCACTTGGGATCTCAAAGAGGTCAAAGATGAATATCTCTTCCTCGTTCCCCAACTGAATCAGTCTGACTTTGTCGGCGGTGGTTTCCGTATCAAGGTAAAGGAGGGGGCTTGCCTCCAGCTTGGGGATGGTCCTTATAAGCTCGGTTCTGTCTCCTACATAGCGAAACTTCATTTAAAAAATAAGCTAAGACTTTGCTCATATTTTCAAAGAGGGAAACCGCCAAAAGGTAGGAGCAAGCCCTACGGACCTATGTGCCTTATGAAGGAGGGGACATCTTCCTCCCTGTGCCAGCCGATCTCTTCCAGCTTCCTGTCTACAAATTCCTTGTCTTTGCCGAGCTTTTGGGCTAAAAACTCCACAAAGCCTTCCCTGTTGCCCCTGAACTTTTCTATATCCTCCTCGCAGACCTCGGGGAAGCGGCTGCAGACCCTTTTCTTTATCTCCTTCCAAGTAACTTCGCTGTCGTAGATCTTGAACTCCTTGTCCCTTACCCCTGTTTTGACCATAAGCTCTTTCAGGTGCTGTATCATCTCGGGATCGTAGGTAAGTATCGCCTCCGCCATTACGGGGTCAAGGGTGTAGTAGATGCCGAAGAGCTTACCAAGCAATCTTCTTTTGGTCCTTATAAAGAGGGAAAGCTTATCTTCAACTTCTTTAAGCTTGTCCTGTAGGAGTTCCCAGAGGTTAAGCATCTCAAGCTCCAGACCGCCCAGATGGCGGATGTGAGCTGTAAGCTCGCTTATGCTGTAACGGGAGAGATCTTCGGTGGGGGTAACCTTTTCCTCCTTCTTTTGCGAATTCTCCTCTCCGTAGTCAAGCACCACGTCTGTATGCACGGGAGGTATTATGTGGTAAGTTTCCGACTCCCAACCCGCCTTTCTGAGTATCTGCTCCGCCCCGTGTTCGTCAATGTTGTATCTCTCCATAAGGAGCTTCTTTAACCCTTCCCTGTCTCTTTTGAATCTGTCCAGTTCCTCTTCGGGTATGTCTACCTCAACGTAGACGAGCTTCTCTTTTCCGTCGGGTGTGCGCAGAATTATGTTTTTCCTGCCGTTTATGTTCCTCTTTATAAACTCCCAGTCCTCATCGGTCATAACAGGTTGGGGGTGCCACTTGCTGCCCATCTCCGATTCAACCTCAAGGTAGGGCACCGTTTCATACCATGTTGCCTTGGTGAGCTTTTCCTCTATAAGCTCCTTGGGTTCTCCCGTCTTCCTGTGGACGAACTCTATGAACTCCTTGCGTTTGAACTTGTAGCTGTCTATTTCCTCAAAGGTCAGCTGGGGGAAGAAGATCTTGAGCTTGTATCTTATGTAATCCCAGTTGCCGAAGAGGTTTTGGGGTTCAAGGATCTCCTCAAAGTAGGGGTGCTTCCTCATAAAGTCAAAGTAGTAGGAAAGATACCTTCTGACCCGTGGGTCCGTGTTAACGAGCGTATCCATAAACTTGGGATCGTAATGCCCTATCATGGAAAGGAGCCTTGCTATGTTTACCTTCTTTATGTTGTGAAGGTGGCAAAGCTCCACAGCGTAGCTCTTGGGTATCCTGTCGTTCATCTTGCAGTATTCGTTCAGGATGTCCATTTCCCTTTTGAGAAGCTCCCTCAAAAGGACGAGCTTTTCCGTGCGGTTTAGACTTTTCTTAAAAAGGAGACTTTCAAATATCCCCATGTTTCCACCTCCCTCGGTTTTGATTGTTTAAATATAGGTCCCTATTTTTACCTTTCCCTAAGCAATCTCATCGTTTGTTCGACGATCTGGGAAGGGTTTATCTCAAGGCACCTGTAGTCTCCAAATTTGCACTCCCCTTTCCCGTGAACATCGCAGGGTTGGCAGTCAAGATCCCTGATGATAACCGCTCCCTCCTGAGGGTAGAGGGAAAAGCCGAGGGTGGGATGGGTCCCTCCGTATATCTGGACCGCCCTTGTTCCTACCGCCCGTGCGCAGTGAAGCAGTCCCGAATCGTTACCCACGAACACCTTTGACAGCTTGAGGACAGCAAGCAGGTCCGAAAGGGAAACCTTTCCGCAGAGGTTCAGCCCTTCCCCTGCCAAGGGCGCTTCTTCTTCGCTCCCCACCCATACGACTTCAATACCCTCCCTGCGTAGCAGACGAGCCACCTCCCTAAAGTGGGGATACATCTTTTTCCTATACCTTGCCCCCGGAGCTAGGGCTACAAAATCTGTGCTCGGTAAAAGCTCCCTAACCTTTTCCAATCTTTCCTGAGAAACTTTTATATCGGGCAGGGCGGGCCTTTTGCTTACCCCTATAGCCTTGAGGTAGCTTTCGGTAACGTAGTATCTTTTGCGAAAAAACTTAAACTTGGTAGCGAGGCGCCTTCTCAGAGACTCCTTACGGTAACGGACCCACCTCCCGCCGAGCTTCCACCTAAGGTAGAGCGTCCGCAGGTTAACGTGAACGTCCACAAACAGTTCAAAACCTTCCCTTTTGAGCCTTTCCACAAGTCCCGGGGAGGTTGCCTCCTCCTTTGTAACCCCTATAACCTCAACCCTTTCATCATCAACAAACAGCTCATCGTAGGGCTTGAAGGTCAAAAGGTGGGGGCTAAAGCCCCTTTCAATGAGGGGTTCAAAGAGGACCGAAGTTAAAACCACATCCCCAAGGGAGGAAAATCTTAAGATCAGAGCCTTCTTAGCCACCGCTTACAGGAGGTATCAAAGCCACCCTTTCATTGCCCGAAAGCTGGAAATCTTCACCTACGTATTCTTCGTTCACTGCAAACCTCACGCTTCCCAAGATATCCCTTATCTGGGGGTATCTCTCCGACAGAAGTTCCCTCAGCTGAGCGACAGAACCCTTAAAGTCTATCTCCTCTTCGGACTTTCCCACCCTTTCCCGAAGAATAGAGAAGTACAGGACCTTTACCATGAGCCTAATTTTAACACTCTACCCGTAGACGTAAATTGGGATAACCTTATTTTTGATATGGCACGCAAGAGGCTCGGTGAGGTTCTGCAGGAGCTGGGCTATCTTTCCGAGGATCAGCTTGAGGTTGCCCTTGAGGTTCAGAAGCTGAACGGAAAGAGCTTGGGAAGTCTCTTGGTTGACCTCTCCTTTGTCTCACCTCAGGAGCTTGCCCAAGCGATAGCCCATCAGGCGGGAAAGGAGTTCGTAGACCTTTCCGTATACTCCCCATCCCTTGAAGCCCTCAAGATCATAGACAAAAACACAGCCCGCCAGCTTGAGATACTCCCCCTTGACATAGACGGGTCCAAGGTAAAGGTGGTTGTCTCGGATCCTTTCAACGTGAATATAGTAGACCTTATAAAGAGGCGAACCAACCTTGAGGTGGAGATACTCGTCTCCGACAGGGAAAGTATCCTGCGCAGCATAGAGATCTACTACGAACAGCTGACCAAACCCATAGAGGAGGTGGTAAAGGAGCTTATCCAGTCCTCCCTAAAAGGTGAGGCGGACGTTCCCAAACTCGTGGATGCCTTTCTCAACCACGCCATCATAGACAGGGCAACCGACATACACATATCACCCGAGACGGTAGCCTCCCATGTCTTTTACAGGATAGACGGCGTCCTGCATCACTACTACTCCTTTCCTAAGGACATACACCCCTCCATAGTCTCAAGGATAAAGATCCTCGGCGGTATGGACATCTCAGAGCAGAGGCTCCCTCAGGACGGGGGCTTTACCTACACCTTCTTGGGAGAGGGCTACGATGTGAGGGTTTCAACGGTTCCCACCACCTACGGGGAAAACGTGGTGATGCGTATGCTCCCTAAAAACCTCTCCCTGTTTAACCTCAGAAACCTCGGCTTTGAGGAGGATACCCTGCGGGACTTTGAGGAGATAATCACCAAGCCCTACGGAATGGTTCTCGTCACGGGTCCAACCGGTTCGGGAAAGACGACAACCCTCTATGCTACCCTCAGGAGGATAAACTTTCTCAAGAAGAACATCCTCACCGTTGAGGATCCTGTTGAATACAAGTTTCCCTTCATAAAGCAGACTCAGGTGAACGAAAAGGCGGGCTACACCTTTGCTACCGCCATAAGGCACTTCCTCAGACAGGACCCCGACGTTATCCTCGTAGGTGAGATAAGGGACGAGGAGACGGCAGAGATGGCAGTAAGGGCGGCGATAACAGGTCACTTGGTTCTGTCCACCTTGCACACCAACGATGCGGTAAGCACCATACCGAGGCTCATAGACCTGAAAGTTAAAGAATACATGGTTGCCTCGGGTGTGCTTGCCATATCTGCCCAGAGACTCATAAGGAAGATATGTCCCTTTTGCAAGTATACCCTTAAGGTTTCAAGGAAGGAATTAGAGCGCTACGGCTTTACGCAGGAAATGCTGGACAGGTTCAAGGTAGGTGAGGAGATAGAAATATCCCGTGGCAGGGGCTGTGAGCACTGCAAGGGAACCGGTTATCTGGGAAGGGTGGCGGTGGTGGAACTTTTAAAACTTGATGAGGAGATAGGAGACATGGTGGTGAGAGGTTACCCGCCCCTTGCCATCTCCCAAAGGGCACGGGAAAAGGGCATGAGGCTTTTAAAAGAGGACGGACTGCTTAAGGTTCTTAGAGGTATAACCACTCCCGAAGAGGTCAGAAGGGTGGTGGGCTGATGCCCTACTACGTTGTTAAGGCGATAGATGCCTCCGGAAGGGAAGTTACAAGGACCTTAGAGGCGGAAAACGAGGTTCAGCTTCTTTCCTTTTTAGATTTCCTGAACCTCATACCCGTAAAGATCTCAAAACAGCCCGAGTTTCTGGGCAGGTTCAGAAAAACGTTACACTTCAGGAAGATAAAAAGAAAGGACCTGATAGACCTCTTTGAAAACCTTCACCTCTTAGCCCAGTCGGGCGTGCCCTTGGGTGTCGGTCTTTGGGACCTCGCTCAAGATATGGAAAATCCGGCGGTCAAGGATATGCTTGAGGATATAGCCTACCGCCTGCAGACGGGTCTTTCCATATCCGCCGCCATGCAGAGGTATGAAAGCACCCTCGGAGCTATAGCGGTAAACCTTATCAAGATAGGTGAAGAGACAGGAAGCCTTGATAAGGTCTTTAAGGACATATCCGAGCACTACAAGAGGATAGAGGACTTTGTAAGCAAGGTAAAGCAGGCTCTCATATACCCGGCTTTTGCACTCTTTGCGGTTTTGGGAGCGCTCGTTTTTTGGCTCCTGTTCGTCCTTCCCCGTATAGCGGAGCTTTTTGCCACCCTTCAGGTGGAGCTTCCCACCATCACCGTGGCGGTGATGGAAGCCTCCAAGATCTTCAAAGAATACTTCTACCTGTTTGCCGCAGGTGGGCTTTTGCTCACAGTTCTTTTCTTCCTGCTGAGGAAAAAGAGTGAACGTTTCAGATACGCTACCGACAAGCTCTTTTTAAAAATGCCCATAATCAGCATGATCCTCTACACCTTTAACTACGCCTTCTTCTCGGAATACATGAGGCTGATGGTAACCAGCGGGGTGTCTCTTTTTGACACCTTCCAGATAATGGAGTCGTCTTTCAACAACAGGGTCTTCAAACGTGCCATGAGTGTTATAAGGGAGCACATAGCGTCTGGGGGTTCCATCAACGAGGGTATGAAGAAGACCCAGCTGTTTCCAGCACTTATGGTCAGGATGATAGCCGTGGGTGAAGAGACGGGGGGACTTGACAGCCAGCTGGAGTACTTGGCTCAGTATTACTACAACCGTCTTGACTACATAACCCAAAACATAGCCAAGATAATAGAACCTCTGATAATCATGACCGTGGGTGGGATAATGGCTCTGATCATGATAAGCCTGCTCCTGCCCATTTACGACCTTATATCCAAGATGGGAACACGCTTTTAGGGAGAGGTTGACAGGCTGGTGCCGTCCCGGGACTTCAAATCCCGTGGGAGGTCCCGACCAAGGGGATCTCCGGAGGGTTCGATTCCCTCCCTCTCCCGCCAAAGGAAAGTCACTTCTTGGCGGGTTCACCGAGGAACTTGTATATAAGCTGGCGTATCTCCCTTATATCCTCCTCTATTCTGTCAAGGCGACGGTTAACGTCATCAAACCTCTTTTCAAGGGAGTCTATACGCTTGTTTATCAAGAACATAAATATCCCCATAAAGCCCGCCACGCCGAAAATTATAGTTACAACCTGTCCCCACTCCATACCTTGATAATAGCACGTGAGGTGGATTTATCAAACCGTAGCCATAGGTTATACTGTCAAGTGACTGAGGAGGTAGTTCCATGGAGATCGCGGTTCCCCTCTCGGACAAAGGTTTTAAGGAAAACGTCCTGAAGGCAAAGGAAAAGGGTGCGGACATAATAGAGCTTAGGGTTGACCAGTTTTCCCGAACGGATGTTCCTTACGTTACCGACCTTGTGAACCTTGTCAAAAGCGAAGGTCTTAAGACGATATTGACCGTCCGTTGGGAAAAGGAAGGGGGCAAACCTGTGAAAAACAGAGAAGAGATCTTTTTAAAGGCGGGAATATACAGCGACTTTGTAGATGTGGAACTTAACGCAAGGGATACGCTCCTTAAGGTCTCTCAAGGGTTGAAGCCCCATGGGGTTAGGTTGATAGTTTCCTTCCACGATTTTGAAAGAACGCCTCCCCCTTGGATAATCAGGGAAATTCTCAGGGAAGGTCACAGACTCGGCGGGATACCCAAAGTATCGGTTATGGCAAAAACAGAGGAAGACGTTGCAAACCTTCTGTGCGTAGGGCACAAGGAAAAGTATGAAAAGATCCTGATAGCTATGGGAGAGGTGGGTAAGATCTCACGGGTGGCGGGGTTTGTGTTCGGGTCGGTCATCAGCTACGCTTCCTTAGAAGAGACCTACGCCCCCGGTCAACTTTCTTTGGAGGAGATGGTAAAGCTCAGGAAACTTTTCTGCGAAGGAAAAGTAGATAAGGTTTGAGGAAAAGTGGAGCAAAATAGGGGTAACTATGGATCCCGCCCGCATGTAGGCGTATCCGAATAGAAGGGAGGGAAAGAAAACAAGCAAAGAGTTCAGGGTAGGGAAGTGCACGAGGTGAGCAATGGAAAAGAGCAAGGAAGTTTTCAGATTCCCAAACACGCTCATCAGGTAGCCCCTGAAGAATACCTCTTCTGCGGTGGCTATCCCGAGCTGGTTTAAAACCCATGCGGGACACGAGAGGTTGGGCGGGAATATCAAAAATAGAGGAAACAAGAAAGACCCTACCAGAAAACCCTTTTTGTAGTTCTTAAATCCTATCTCCTCATCTTTTTTGAAGACCATAGGGAGGAGCATATAGAGGAAGGGCAGTATTTCAAGCTGAGGAAAGAGCTTGGATAAGAAGAGGCAAAAGATCAGTCCTCCGTAAGCAAGAAGTCCTCTGCGCATCTTTCCACGTTCCACAGATGGTTTAAGGGTCCCCTTCCCCTACCAAGATCGTAAGAGCTTTCAAGGGCTTTCTGAAGGTAAAACCTTGCCTTCCTTATGGCTTCGTAAAAGTCGAGACCCCTTGCTAAAAGGGCGGTGATTGCGGAAGATAGGGTGCAACCTGTCCCGTGAGTATTTTTTGTCTCCACCCTGTCGTAGACAAAGTAGTGGATCTCGTCTCCGCCCGTATAGAGGACGTCTATAACCTTTTTACCTTCCCTGTGCCCGCCCTTTACAAGAACCGCCCTCGGGCCGAGGTTGAATATCTCCTTTGCGCAGTCTTCTATGTCCCTGAGCTTTTCAAGGGGTCTTCCGCAGAGCGCCTGTGCCTCGGGCAAGTTGGGTGTAACCAAAAGTGCCCTCGGGAAAAGCTCTTTCACAAGAACCTCCCTTGCCTCATCGTCAAGGAGCGGATACCCGCTCTCAGAAAGGATAATAGGATCCACCACCAACCTTTCAACCTTAAACTCCTTCAAAGCCCTTACTACGGCGGAAACGGTCTCTGATGTGGCGAGCATCCCCGTCTTTACCGCATCTGCACCTATGTCCTCAAGGACTGCTTTTATCTGCTCATATACCGCCTGTGGGGGGACATCGTGCCTTGACTTTACTCCGAGGGTGTTCTGAACTGTAACGGAAGTTATAACAGCCATTCCGTATACGCCCAAGGAGGAGAAGACCTTAAGATCCGCCTGCACCCCCGCCCCGCCGCTTGGATCCGAACCTGCTATGGTTAGAGCCTTGGGGGGACTCATAAAAACAAATTTACGCCGTTCCAAAGACCTTTTCGTATACGTAATCCCTGTGCCTTAGAAACTCCCAAGGATCAAAGATCTTGTTCAGCTCTTCTTCGCTCAATAGGGAAGAAACCTCTTTATCCTCAAGGAGGATATCTTTAAAGCTCTTTTGGGTGTCCCAGCTCTTCATTGCGCACCTTTGAACCAGCTCGTAAGCCCTGTCCCTGCTGAGTCCCTTTTCCGTAAGGGCTACGAGAACCTTTGAAGAGAAGTAAAGTCCCTTGGACAGTTCCATGTTTTTGAGCATTCTTTCCTTGTTTACCACGAGACCTTTAAGGATATTGGCAAAGAGGTTCAGTATGTAATCAAGGGCGATGGAGGAGTCGGGCAAGATTACCCTCTCCACCGAGGAGTGGGAGATGTCCCTTTCGTGCCAAAGAGCTATGTTCTCAAGGGCGGGGATGAGGTTTGACCTTATAACACGGGCAAGTCCGCATATCCTTTCCGCATGTATGGGGTTCTTCTTGTGGGGCATGGCGGAAGACCCCCTCTGCCCTTCTGTGAAGGGTTCTTGAACCTCAAGGACTTCAGTTCTTTGCAGGTGTCTTATCTCGGTGGCGAACTTTTCAAGGGAGGAGGCGGTGGTAGCCATGGCATACATGAACTCCGCATGTCTGTCCCTGTGGACTATCTGAGTTGAAGCGGGTTCTATCTTAAGACCAAGCTCTTGAAGGGCTAACCTCTCAACTTCAGGGTCAAGGTTTGAGTAGGTTCCAACAGCCCCCGAGATCTTCCCGTAAGAAACCCTTTCCCTCGCCCTTTCCAACCTCTCCTTGTTTCTCTTCATCTCGTCATACCAGACCGCCATCTTAAGCCCGAAGGTGGTAGGCTCAGCGTGAACCCCGTGGGTCCTGCCCATCATGAGAGTGTCCTTGTGTTCAAAGGCAAGCCTTTTGAGTTCTTTTAAGACCTCGTCAACGTCTTTTATAAGTATGTCCAGCGCTTCCCTCATGAGAAGTGCGAGGGCAGTGTCCACCACATCTGAAGAGGTAAGACCGAGGTGTATGTATCTGCCCTCTTCCCCTACCTGCTCCGCCACTGCGGACACAAAGGCGAGAACATCGTGCTTGTAGACCCTCTCGTATTCCCTTATCCTTCGGAGGGTTTCGTCATCTATCCTTACCCTCTTTTCTATCTTTTCCAGAGCTTCTTTAGGGATCTTCCCCAACTTTGCCCAAGCCCTGCAGACTGCAATCTCTACATCAAGCCACTTTTGAAACTTATTCTTCTCCGACCAAACAGCCCCTATCTCGGGTCTTGTGTATCTCTCTATCATTCAGCTTTGAAGGTGCAGGTTTCGGGGTCTATGGTGGAGTAGAGGGGCTTTACTTTGCCCTCTGGGGTTGTGTCTTCAAAGTCCCTCTCAACCCCGAGTTCCTCTATACAGTTAACAAGGTCGTGATAAAACTCAGCTACCTTTACGAGTCCCGTCTCCTTGCCCACCTCGTTGAAGAGCCTTATCTTGTCGGTGGCTTTACCTTTGCCCCTCTCAACTATAGCTCCCGCGTGACCGAAGGATACCCCCTCAAGCTTTTCTTGGAACTTACCCGCCACGAAGGCGGCAACGGGTATGTTCCATTTACCCTCCTTGTAAAGTCTGAGTATGGTTTCCGCCGCCTGTTCCTCGTAGGTTCCTCCCACCTCACCCTGTATGATTACGCCCTTGACGTTGGGATCGTCTTTTATCTCCTCGAGGACGTCCGCAAAGGTGGTGCAGGATATCACATCCCCGCCGAGAGCCAAAGCCATGTAAACACCCCATCCCCTTCTCATGAACATCTCCGCCGTTGTGGTGGTAAGCCCTCCCGACTTGGAGAGTATCACCAGACCTCCGTCCCTGTAAGCTATAGAGGGGTTCTTTCCTCCTATGGCTCCTATCCTTGCGGGTATTCTGGGAACTATGCAGCCGAGGGATGTGGGTCCGACGATGGTAACACCTCTCTCCTTGGCGTAGTGGTAGAAGTAAACTGTATCCCTAATGGGAACGTGCTCGGTGATTATGTATATCACCTTTATTCCCGCATCCACAAGCTCTATGACCGCATCCTTTACCGAGGCGGGGGGAACGTATATAAGACCGGTGTTTACGTCTTTGCCCTCGGGGGAGCTGAGGGCTTCCTTTACCGTGTTGAAAACGGGGATCCCGGCAACCTCCTGACCTCCCTTACCGGGGGTGACGCCTACCTTGATTATCCCCGGATATAGGGCTTCCGTTTCCGCAACCACCTGAGAGGCTTCCCTTCCCGTTATACCTATGACTATTACACGGGTTTTATCGTTCAGATACTTGGTTCCCACATTCCAGTCCCTTTCCATGGTCCCTCACCTCAGTGCCGGGCTATTTTTACCCCGCCTCCTGTGAGGCACCCACGGACCCGGCAGGCGGCTTTTGGGTGCCCTTCCTGATTTTAGCACATTTCACTCCGAGGCTTCCTCCCATAGACCGTTAAAATTTTTCCTTATGAACTGGACCACCGAGCTTAAGCTCGGCGCATTCCTCTTAGCGGTAGCCTTTTCCTTCGCCTTCCTCATTCTGACCTTCGGGGAGATACCTGTTTTTAAACCCGAGACGGAAGAGTATGTAGTCTACTTTGACGATGTAAGCGGTCTGTCGGTGGGAGCGGAGGTGAGGGTTGCCGGGGTAAGAGCCGGAAGGGTAAAGAAGGTGGAATTGGAGGAGGGGAAGGTTAAGGTAGTTTTTGAGCTGGAAAAGGGGATAAAGCTCTTTAGGGATGCCAGCGCAGGCATAGGAACCTTGGGTTTGATGGGGGACAAATACCTCTCAATAGATCCGGGGACACCCTCCAAGGGCGAGCTGACGGGAAAGGTGCTCACGAAGTCCGAGGGAGTGGCGGACACCGACAAGCTTATAAGGGAGCTTACCAAAACCGCCGAGAACTTTAAAGAGGTGGCGGTAACCCTCAGAAACCTCCTTGAGGAGAACCGTAAAGATATAAGGGAAACGGTCCGCAACCTCACCGTCCTGACCGCCACTCTCAGGGACATCCTTGAGCAGAACAGAAAGGACATAGAAACCGTTCTGGTGGAGCTTGCAAAGCTCACAAGGAACCTCAACGAGACCCTGCCCAGAGCCATAGCCTCCATAAACAGGCTCTCCGACGAGCTGAATGCGGTGGTCTCGGAAAACAGGGAGGACCTGAGAAGCTTGGTGGCGAGCCTGCGCAGCATATCGGAAGATCTTGAGAAAAAGCTCCCCTCTCTAGTGGATAACCTAAACCACTTGGCTATGGACCTGAGGGGTGTGATCCACGAAAACAGGAAGGACCTGAGAACCACCATAGCGAACCTCTCCGACCTTACCGAAAAGCTCAGGAGCAGTGCCCGCAGGCTCGACAGCATCCTTTCCAAGATAGACGAAGGGAGGGGAACCATCGGGAAGCTCGTAAACGACGAAGAGCTTTACGAAAGCGTAACCAAGGGAGCTAAGTTCTTCGGACAGGCGGGAGATGTGTTTACCAAGACCAAACTCTACGTGGGCTTTGGGGGTGAGTTCTACTCGGGAGGGGACACCAAGGGGATAATGTCTCTGAGGGTAGAGCCCTCCAAGAAAACCTTTTACCTCCTTGAGGTGGTGGGCGACTCAAGGGGAAGGGTATACACCGAAGAGATAGTTGGGCAGGGAGAGGTAGTAAAAAAGGAGTTCAAACCCGAGCTTACACTACAGATAGGAAGGCGCTTTTTCTGGAGCAGGGAAAAATACTTTGCGGTCAGGGCAGGTCTCAAGGAGTCCACGGGCGGTATAGGATTTGACCTTTCTCCCTTTAGGGATGTCAGGTTCTATGCGGACATCTGGGATACGGGCAGGAAGGACAGACCCGGTCAGGAAAACCTAAAACCTATTCTGCAGCTCGGTGTTCAGTTTCGGATAAAAGGTCCCCTCCACGCCCGTGTAGGTGGGGATGACCTCCTAAACGACAAGCTCAGGGGCGGTTTTGTGGGTGTGGGGCTTGAGTTCTCCGATGAGTATCTCAAATACATCTTGGGCGGTATCGGTTTGCCCTTTCCCTAAAGGAGCTGATCATGAGGGATCTGAAGGAGTTCCTGCAAGAGCTTGAAAGGAGAGGAGAGCTTGTAAGGGTAAAGGAGAAGCTCTCACCCATATTGGAAATAACCGAGGTTATAGACCGAACGGTAAAACTGCCCAAAGGCGGTAAGGCTCTTCTTTTTGAAAACGTTGAGGGCTACGACATACCCATAGCAGCCAACCTATACGGGTCTGAAAGCAGGATAAAGCTCGCCCTCGGATATGAGAACCTTGAGGATATCGGCTGGAAACTTTACCGTATACTCAGGCCCGAGGTCCCCCAAACCTTTCTGGATAAGCTAAAGAAACTTCCCGAGCTTAAGAAGTTAAACGACGCCATCCCCAAGAGGGTAAAAAAGGGAAAGGTTCAGGAGGTAGTGATAAGAGATCCAAACCTACTGGATCTGCCGATACCCCAGTGTTGGCCCAAGGACGGGGGACGGTATATAACCTTCGGTCAGGTTATAACCCAAGACCCTGAAAGCGGTATAAGGAACGTGGGACTTTATAGACTTCAGGTTCTTGACTCTAAATCTTTGGCGGTTCACTGGCAGATACATAAGGACGGGAGCCATCACTACTGGAAGGCGAAAAGGCTCGGAAAGAGGCTTGAGGTTGCGATAGCCATAGGGGGCGAACCGGTTCTTCCCTACGTAGCCAGCGCACCTCTCCCTCCGGAGGTGGACGAATACCTCTTTGCGGGCATAATAATGGAGAGACCTGTAGAGCTTGTTAAAGGGGTTACCGTTGATCTTGAATACCCCGCCAATGCAGAGATAGTCATAGAGGGTTACGTAGACCCTGAGGAACCCCTCGTTGATGAGGGTCCCTTCGGAGACCATACGGG
>WFYH01000199.1 GCA_015490215.1 Aquificaceae bacterium | reverse complement strand
TCTTCATAGTCTTTATAGCTCTCCTTACACTGCTGGCGACCGTGTGGCTCGGAATGCTCGTTGCAAGACACATAAGCAAGCCCATAGAGAGCCTTTCCTTGAGCGCCATAAGGATATCAAAGGGAAAGTTGGATACGGAAATTGAGGAATTTGAAACGGGAGATGAGATAGAAGAGCTTTCAAAAGCCTTCAAGAAGATGAGGGACAACCTAAAGAGTATCTACGATCAGCTGGTGCAAGAGAGGAACTTCCTTGAAAAGCTCTTGGACTCCATTCCGGTGGGGGTGGTATTCGTAGGATACGGGGGTCAGGTCAGGATCAACAGAACTCTCAAAGAGATGTTCAAAGGCAGGGAAAAGGTGGAAGAGATAATAGAGCTTGCTAAAAATTCTCCCAACATGAGGGTTCAGGAGGTTAGGGTCGGAGACGGCAAGATATACCTGATAGAGGATGTGACCCCCGTCGTTCTCTCCGAGAGGTTCAAAACTTGGCAGGAGGCTGTAAAGAGGATAGCCCACGAGATAAAGAACCCCCTCACACCCATAAGGTTGAACCTTGAAAGGATCGTCAGATACACCCAGAGGGGTTCCCTTGATGAGGATAAACTGCAGGAGCTTGTATCAACCATACTAAAGGAGATAGACAGAATAAGCGAACTTATAAACCAGTTCAAGCACCTGTCTGCGGACAGAAAACCGAAGTTCAGGGAGATGACCCTCTCCGAGGTAATAGAAGATCTAAAAAAACTCTACTCGTCTACTGGGCTTGAGATAACGCTGAGGGGCGACAGGAAGATAACGGGAGACCCCGACATGCTCAGGGAGATGTTTTACAACCTCATCAACAACAGCATAGAGGGAGGAGCTTCCCGCATAGAGCTTGTGGTTTCCGACGGCAGGCTTGAATATAGAGACAACGGCAAAGGTATAGAGGAAAAGGACCTTGAAAACGTATTCCTGCCTTACTACACAAAGAATCCGAAAGGTATGGGTCTTGGTATGGCTATAGTCAAGAAGATAGCCCAAGACCACGGCTGGGACATAAGGGCGTTACCCTCCGACAGGGGCGCCTACTTTGTGGTTGACTTCAGATCAAGGAACTGAAGGGCTTGCAGGATTAGTGTGAGCTGTGTTTCCCAAATGGTATCAAGTTCATCAAAGACCGCCTCTTCCTGTTCCTCTGGAGAAAGCCTGTTGAATGCTTCCGACTTTACACCCCTCTCGTGCAGGAGCAGGGGAACGAAAAGCTTTCCGATGGCGTAGAAAACGAAAGATAGCTCTATATCAGAGAGCAGCGGAAATCCGTTAAAGGTCTTGTAGGTCTTTACCGCAGCCCAGTTAGTCCACCTCCTTATCTGGGGATCTTCAACCCTGCGCTCCATCCCTCCCACATACATGGATCTGACGGCTTTTAAAAGTCTTTCGTTGGGTTCCTCACCCAAAAGCTCCTTCACTTCCTCCCTGATGGAATCAAGGTCTCCTTGCTCTATGCGTTCATAATCTTTTAAAAATCTTTCCTTCCAGTTTATGAACCTGTGAATTTCTTGAAAGGGTAGCTTCATCCTGCCTCTTCAGGTCTTTCAAACTTTTCGCAGACTTCGGGAGGAGGTTCCTTTTCGGGAAATTCCTCTTTAAACTCGTTGTGGTAACCGCAGACGGGACACTTTATCTCAACCGCGTAGCCTTCGTGCAGGTGTCCTATGTCCCAACCGCACAGAGGACATTCGCCCTCCTCCGCCTTCAGGACGCTGGGAGGCACCTCTCCGTTCTTTACCTTTCTCTGAACCTCCTTGACCCTCTTGATAGCCTTTAAAACCTCGTCGCTGTTCCACTCCTCACCGCATTCCAAACACCTGTATTCCGTGTATCTACCCTCGTGCAGGAGCTTGATAACATCCTTTGACTTACAGTTGTCACTTATGCATATCTCTCCTATCTCTTTACGGGAGAGTTTATCCAGTATCTCAAAGAAGGTTTCCTTTTCCAGTTTCATGGGTATGTCGTAGGACCTGTATCCGCAACACTCACATACCGCTTCCACCCTCGGGTAGGGTTCGGTGAACTCGCAAACCTTGAGAGCTATCCTGTGACAGAAAGGGCAAAGTTCCCTGTGCTGAAGGCACTTTACCGCCATTCTAACCCCTCCGAATGCTCCAGTAATTCTACAATATCCTTCGGATCAACATCCCCTTCAACCCTCAGAATAACGTTATGAGCCTCCACATCTCCTAAGGCTATTTTGGGTAACCAGTCCTCACTCTTGAACCCTTCCACGATTACAAAGTCCATATCCATAAAAAAGCTACTTAGGATATCCTTTAGGGAGAAGTTTCCTTCAATCCAAAGGGTGGTTTTAGAAGGGGAAATCAAAGCCCTTTTGACGGATACTTCGGAGAGCCTGAAGGTGTCAGAACCTTCTTTGTCCGTAATTCCATGATCTTTGGGATCATGCTTTATGTAACCCACTTTGTATCCCTTTTGAGATAGCAGGCGGGCTATTTTCTGTGCCAAGGTGGTCTTACCGCTGTTGTGGTAGCCTACGATCCCTGCAACCTTCATGGGTTATAATCTTACAGAGACATGGAAATTATAGAAGTCCCCATAGAAGAAGAGGTCAAGCAATCCTACATAGACTACGCTATGTCCGTTATCGTCGGGAGGGCAATTCCCGACGTCCGTGATGGTTTAAAGCCCGTCCAGAGAAGGATCCTTTACTCCATGTATGAAATGGGGCTTACCCCTGATAAGCCCTTTAAGAAGAGTGCAAGAATAGTAGGTGAGTGTTTCGTTAAAGGCACCAAGGTTGCTACTGCAGAAGGGATAAAGAATATAGAGGAGGTCAATGTAGGAGATCTCGTTTACACTTCAAAGGGCTTGAAAAGGGTCTCAAAGCTCTACATCATGCCTCCGCAACCCCTTAAGGAGGTAATCTCTGAGATAGGTATTTCGGTTAAATGCACACCGAGGCAGATGTTCAAGGTTCTAACACCTCAAGGGACCCTTGAGTGGAAGGAAGCAAAAGATTTAAAAGAAGGGGACTTTCTCCTGCTCAGGAGTGCTTTCCCTGAAATAAAAAAGAAGATCAAGAAAGAAGGTATAGAAATAGATAACGAAATCGCCTATCTGATAGGGTTAATTGTCGGCGACGGTTGGGTAGAGAAGGACAAAAGGGGATACCACAGGGTAGGAATATTCGTAGCCGATCAGGATATAAGAAGGAGAGTAGAGGATATACTAACTTCAAAGGGTTTTAGCTTTATAAAG
>WFYH01000198.1 GCA_015490215.1 Aquificaceae bacterium | reverse complement strand
ACCGATGCCACCTATGAGGAGATAAAAGAACTCTTTGGAGAAGAGGTAGCCGCAATAGTTGAGGGTGTTACGAAGATAGGAAAGATAAAGTTTAAAGACCTCAAAGAAGCCCAAGCGGAAAACTTTAGAAAGCTCATAATAGCCACCGCAAGGGATATAAGGGTGGTTATAGTCAAGCTGGCGGATCGCCTTCACAACATGAGGACCCTCGGCTTTCTGCCGCGGGAAAAGCGGATACGAATAGCAAAGGAAACTTTGGAGATCTATGCTCCCATAGCCCACCGCTTGGGAATGTGGGAGATAAAAAGGGATTTGGAAGACCTAGCCTTTAAGTATCTTTACCCGAAGGAATATGAAAAGGTCAAAAAGTTTGTAAGTCAGTCCTTGGAAGACCTTGAAAGGTATCTGAAAAAGTTCATCATACCGAAAGTAAAAGAAGAGCTTGAGAAAGCGGGCATAAAGGCGGAGATAACCTACAGACCCAAGCATCTTTACAGCATATGGCAAAAGACCATAAGGAAGAATATAAAGCTTGAAGAGGTTCACGACATACTCGGCGTTCGGATAATAGTGGATACGGTCGCTCAATGTTACAGCGCTCTCGGGATAGTTCACAGCATATTTAAACCCGTTCCGGGAAAGTTCAAGGACTACATTTCACTCCCTAAACCTAATCTCTACCAATCCCTCCACACCACGGTGATAGGACCCAAGGGTAGGCTCGTGGAATTTCAGATAAGGACGTGGGAGATGCACGAAAGGGCAGAAAAGGGAATCGCCTCCCACTGGGCTTACAAAGAAGGTAAGGAAAAAGCTCAAGAAGGGGAAATCTTTGGCTGGCTCAGGGACCTTGTAGAGAACATACAGGGAAGCAAGGATCCCTCGGAAGTTTTAGACAACATAAAGAGAGAGCTTTTTTCGGAGGAAGTTTTTGTTTTCACTCCAAAAGGTGATCTGGTTGTGCTACCAGCGGGGGCTACCCCGGTAGATTTTGCCTATTATATCCACACCGAAGTGGGTAACCACTGTGCCGGTGCAAAGGTAAACGGAAGGATAGTTCCCCTAAATTACCGCCTCAAAAGCGGTGATCAGGTTGAGATAATAACTAGTCCCCACAAGAAACCTAACCCCGACTGGCTCAAGTTCGTTGTTACCTCACGAGCGAAAAACAGAATAAAGCAGTATATAAAGCGCTTGGAAAGGGAAAGGCTCCTTGAGCAGGGAAGAAAGCTCTTTGAAAAACTAAAGGAAGCTTCTGGGCTTACGGAAGAAGAGCTTTTAGAAAAGCTAAGAAGTAAAGTTAGGTTTAAGGATACCGAGGAGCTTTTGCTTGCTCTCGGAAGCGGAAAGCTTGATCCCAAGAAACTTCTTTCCCTCCTGTTCGGAAAATCCAAAGAAAAGAAAACAGAAGAAGAAGAGGAAAAAGGTCAGGTTATCCTTGAGGGATTGAAGGATATTATGTTCCTACTCAGCAAATGCTGCAGACCCGTCCCCGGAGATGAGGTCTACGGGGTTGTCTCTAAAGGAAAGGGGATAGTCGTTCACGAGAAAAACTGCCCCAATCTCAGATATTTGAGAGAGCACTTCCCCGAAAAGGTCTTTAAGGTGGATCTAAAAAGCGGGGGTAAGTTCAAGACGAGGATAAGGGTTAAGGCAAAGGACAGGATAGGGATGCTTTCGGACATAAGCAGATCTATAGCAGACAAAGGTTCAAATATATGGGAGGCTATAACTAAGGCATCTGCGGACGGCTCTGCTATCCTTGACTTTACCATAGATGTGACTTCAAAAAAGCAGTTGGAAGAAATAATGGAGTCCATAAGGGCGGTTGAGGGTGTGGAAAGTTGCCGCCGACTTTACACTTGACCTACGGTCTAAAAAGGATTATAATGCTTTTAGCCTTCAAGCCCCCGTCGTCTAGCCTGGCCTAGGACGCCGGCCTTTCACGCCGGAAACGCGGGTTCAAATCCCGCCGGGGGTGCCACTTATTCCTAACAATTATAGGCACCAAAAAATCCCTGAGTTTCATAGTGTCTCTGCTTGGTAAAGAAAGTGTCTAATGAGTGAAGAAGCAGTCAAGGAGAAAGTCAGGTTTTACACCGAAATGGTTAAACTTGGTGCAATAACTTCAATAACTGTAGGTGGAGGAGGAGTTAGCTTGCTTCTTAATATGGATAGTGGGCTAAAAGCTATCCTTTTCTTATTGTCTATCTTGCTGGTTCTATCATCAGCAATATTTACAGTTTCCTCGTTTTTGAAAGCCCTTGACTACATGAAAGAACTTGAGAGATTAAATAAAGGAGGAAAGTAATGTACGACTTCTTAGCGGTCGTTGGGGCTCTCGCTCTCGGTACCATACTCATCTATATGTTCGTTGCTATGACCAAGGCTATTAAAGAAGAGGGAAAACAGGCTTAGGTGCTCTACTTGGTATAGGGTTGAAATACGTTACCCGGTTACGCCGCTTTCCTCTTCAACTTTCTGGTGTTGATGTATCTCCTTAATAAGGAGCAGTTTATCTCCCCTACGCAGTTGGAAAGAGGTTCTGGGGAAGTAGGTTATCCTCCCATCCCTGATAACACCCGCTATCCTGTATCCTTGGTGTTCTAACTTTCTTTCTGCCACCAATACAGGCACCTCTTCCTGCCACTCTATGGTTTCAAGCTCCACATGATCAACTATGTGATTGAAGAACTCCCCGAAGAACTTTTCCCTCGCAAACTTGGCTATAAGGGTGCCGAGCATCTGACCGCCGATTATCAGATAGTTAGCTATGCGCCTTCTTTTTATCAGCTTGGCGTTTTCCCTGAGGAGTATCTCCAAAACGAGGGTGGCATGCTTGTT